>CACXEO010000069.1 GCA_902766785.1 Oscillospiraceae bacterium
GCGGATATGGCGGAATCGGCAGACGCGCTAGATTCAGGTTCTAGTGGTAGCAATACCGTGTGTGTTCAAGTCACATTATCCGCACCAAAGCAAAAGAAGTCGATTGCTGAAAAGCAATCGACTTCTTTTGCTTTATGTGGTAGAATATGAACAAGGTTATAAATTGTATACAGGAAGAAAACATGAATGAGCCCTTTAAAAATATATTTGGAATCATGAAGGAGTGTTTATCATGAAGCCAATATGATACACTTGCTTCTTACTGGACGGCGGCAATTAAAACCGTTATAAGGAGCGAAACAATATGTTTGGTAGAACAACCCCTGAACAGGCTGGTATCAGCTCAAGAAATATAGCCGCTTTCATAAGGCTTTTGGAAAAATGTGATTTTAATACCCATGGTTTGTTGCTTATGCGCGGCAACAAAATTTTTGCCGAGTATTACTGGGCACCTTTTGCTCAAGATACCTGCCACCGAATGTATTCTCAGACAAAAAGCCTGGTCAGTATTGCCATCGGCCTGCTTGAGGAAGAGGGCAAGCTTGGACTGGACGATTATGCTTATACATATTTCCCGGACAGAGTAAAAACCGATATTCCAGAAACATTAAAAAAACAGTCCATACGGGATATGCTTAAAATGGAAACATGCGGTGAAACGGAAGGCTGGTTTACCTCTGACGAGCCCGACCGGACAAAGCTGTATTTTGAGCGCACACGCGTAACGCACCCTTCCGGTACCGTATGGAGCTATGACAGCGCCGGCTCGCAGGTGTTAGCCTCCCTCGTGGAAAAGCTTTCCGGTAAAAGCTTGTTGGACTATCTGAGAGAAAAGCTGTTTTCCAAAATGGGGACTTTCCAAACTGCTACTATTTTAAAGGCCAAAAACGAGGACTCCTGGGGTGATTCCGCACTGTTATGCACCCTGCGCGACATGGCCTCTTTCGGCAGGTTTGTCATGAACTACGGCACCTGGAACGGCGAACGCCTCATGAATGAGAAATACCTGCGCGAGGCCACATCCTGCCTTGCAGCCAACAATATATCGGGTTTTAACGGCGTGTTTTCACATGGTTATGGGTATCAAATTTGGAAAACCGAGCAGGACGGTTTCGCCTTTGTGGGTATGGGTAACCAACTGACCGTCTGTCTGCCAAAGAAGGACTTGGTTTTTGCATATATTGCCGACAACCAAGGTTATGAAGTATCAGAAGAAGTAATTATCAACGCACTATTTGACTTAATTGCCAATGATTTGGGTGACGCTTTGCCAGAAGACCAAGCGGCTGAAGCCGAATTGAACGAAGCGACTGCAGGCCTTAAATTACAGGCTGCGCGCGGCAGACAAAACTCCGCTTTTGAAACGGATATAAGCGGCAGAAAATATGTCTGCAATGATAACCCAATGGGGATTACGGAGTTTTCTCTTACCTTTGACGGCAACGGCGGAGGCGTGTTTCAATATACAAACGCTCAAGGCAAGAAAAAACTGCCCTTTGGTATGGGCAAAAATGTATTCGGCAAGTTTCCCCAGTTTGGGTATTCCAATGAGCACGGCGGCCTTTCCGCCGGCGAAGATTTTATGTACGACTGCGCCGCTTCCGCCGCCTGGCAGGAGGAAAGAAAGCTTATTCTGCGCGTGCAGATAATCGACCGCTATCTCGGCAATTTTGCGGCGGTATTTTCCTTCAAAGAAGATGCAGTGGTTCTAAAAATGGTCAAATCCGCCGAAAATTTTTTATCCGAGTATGACGGTATGTTGACCGGAAAAAAGCATAAAGGATGCAAATGAAAAAATGGTGTCCCCTCACGAAAGGGTACACCACTTTTTCATTATATCAATCGAATTCCTTGAATCGCTGTTTTACTCCGCTAAATAGAAACCAGCCTTGCTCTTTTATCTCCTCCCGTAAGCAAGTTCTTGCAGCCGGATAATGGCATGCGCAAAAAACATTTGATAGGATTTGCAGAAATAGCTCAGGCCCAGTTCTCCGCCGTCAAACTGGTCTCGGTCACGGCGGCAGCCGCCGCGGCAGATACTTTTCCAGGCACAGCTTCGGCATTCGGGCGGCTTTGGCAGAGAGCTCTGGAGAAAACCGGTTTCCAGCCGTTTTTGATGGATTTCTTCAAAGCCGACCTTATTTAAATTCCCGAGCTGGTATGGATCGAGCACATAAAAATCGCAGGGATAAACTTCACCGTCCGCTTCAACAACATTTTGGATGGTGCAACACCCCAGCATCCCACAGGCTTCCGGGGGAATATCCCGCAGAACCATAATCAAATTGTCAAAATACCGGATAGAGACCTGTTTCCCCTTTTTGATATCCATATACCAAAGGTCGAACAAATCCATCAAAAACTTTCCATACAGTTCCGGCGTGAGCGAAAAATCGCGCCCGCCGCGCTCTTCGCCAATCGCATCCAGGCATGGGATGTACTGCTGGTAAACAAACCCATTGCGGATATAAAAGTTATAAACCCTGTTGATACTGCGGACAAGAGGAGCCGTCACCACCGTCAGAATGTTGTAATCAACCCGGTAAGTATCGAAAAGCTGGGCGGCGCGCATCACCTTTGAAAAAGTTCCCCTCCCCTGCCGGTCAAACCGCAGGCTGTCATGTACCTCTTTGTTTCCATCCAGCGAAAGGCCGACAAGAAAACGGTTGTCCCTAAAAAATTCCACCCACTCCCGGTCAATGCAAAAGCCGTTGGTCTGGATGGCATAATTCACCTTGACCCTTTTCCGGTTCCACTGCTTTACCAGGTCAACCAGCCTACGAAAAAACGGAAGCCCCGCAAGGGTAGGCTCCCCGCCCTGAAAGGCGAAAGTACATTCCCGCTCAGCAAATTCAAAAGTGCGACGAATGACATTTTCAAGCGTTTCATCGGTCATGATGCCATATAGGCCGGTTTCACGGTTTTCCACTTCGTCCCGGTAGAAACAATAGCGGCAAACCATATTACAGCTGCCAGACGCGGGTTTGATCAACAGGTGAATGGGTGGCATTGATACAACATCCTAACATCTAAATTTCTAAGGGACAGTATACCACATTTTACGACAAAGCGGAACTGCTTAAAATGGTGATTCAACTACCGTTGTCCGGCGACCTGTTATACCGCTGAACAGTCTTGATACCAAACGGGAATTCAGTAAAAAACATACAAGTCCGTGTTTCAAAAGCCAATATCCTCCCTAAGACAAAACGGGTTTTCGCCCCCTCAGCCAGAAAATCGTGTCCCGGATTGTCAGGCTGAGGTCACGCGGACGGTAATTCAACTCGATGGTTGCTTTGGTGTGGTCGAACTTATCGTTGCTGGAAAGGGTGTAGAGAGAGTATTTTGTATAGAGGGGCCGTTCTTTTCTGATTTTTGAAAGAAAACCCATAAATGGAATTGCCGCTTTTGCCATCCACATGGGGAGGATCGGCAATTTTCGACCACCGTCTACCATTCTTGCAATCCGCAGGACATCCCTTACCTCATAGTGACGGTTGGACAGGATGTAGCACTCTCCTGTCTTTCCCTTTTCTGCCGCTGTCAAACATCCTAACGCCACATCCCGGACGTCGACAAAATCATACCCGCCGTTTACGCAAGCTGGAAGTTTCCCACTGATATAATCTTTGATCATCTGGACCAGATGGTTTCCGGAAGCGTCATACGGGCCGATAATGCCGGAAGGATGAATAACCACCGCGTCAAGCCCCGCCTCTACCGCGTTGAGTACGGCCTGAGTCGCTTCGGCTTTGGTTTTGGCGTAACCGCCTACTACCCAGTCAGGAGAAAAACGGTTGACTTCTTTTAAAACTTCATACTTCCCCTGTTCGGGAATGGCATGAACTGAGCTGACGTAAACCAGACGCTGCACGTTGTACTCTTCGCACAACGCAATGATATTCTTGGTGCCGTTTACATTGACGTCGTACATCAAAGGGGATGCTTCTTCCGATATATCAATAATTCCGGCTGTGTGGATCACAAATGTTTCACGGCTCCCAGCCGCTTCAAACAAAGGCCGCAGACTTTCCCGCTCTCGCACGTCCCCCTTGATATAACAGACTCCGTCCATCTCTTCCGGCTTTTCGCCGGGCAGGATTAAGCCGCAGACGGCAGCTCCCTCTTGCTGAAGGAAACGGACAACTGTACTTCCCAAATGCCCATTTGCGCCTGTTACAATATAAAAACGGCTCATAAATTGACACTCCTCAACAAAAATGGACACAGTGTTGATTTTCATCTTCAATTGTATTATATTAGAGACAGAAACGTTCATCAACCGGCAGTTTAAAAGATTTTGTCCCGTTTTTCAACACATCAGACAGAATTTGTTCAGTGACAAACTCCGATCATAAAAAATTTCCTTTTGAGAAATAATCCGTTTTATTTTTTAAATAAGCCAGACAGTGTAAGCATACTCCCAACGCCGGTCCCCTACGGGGTAGTCCGTGGCAGATCCGGCTAAACGCAATTCAAACATTGACGCAAGCCATCTCCCCTGTGTCCATGTACAAAAATGTCTTATCATCCTTTTGCTTCGCGTGATAAGGCAAAAAAGCTTCATACCGATTTATGCCGGCGCGAAGCGGCGGAATGGATGATTTTTATGAAGTCTACAGCGAACGACCACCGGACCCGCGTTACTAAAATGCTGATCCGCAAAGCCTTTACAAACCTGCTCAAGCAAAAGCCGATTCAGAGTATTTCCATCAAGGAGCTCTGTGCCAGCGCGGGAATCAACCGCGGGACTTTTTATTCCCATTACACCGACATTTACGACCTTCTCGCAAAGATGGAGGAGGAAATGATGGAGGATTTCAAACAGGCGCTTGAGCCACTCCTTACAACGGACGGGAGCAGTCTCTCCCCCGTTAAAATTACAACCGGAATTTTCCAATGTCTCAAGGACAACGCCGACCTCTGCACCGTGACACTGGGTGATTACGGCGACAAAGAATTTGCCGTCCGTCTGATTACAATAGGGCGTGACCTCTGCATGGAGGCGTATTCCCGCTTCTTTGTATCGGCTACGCCAAAACAGATTGAGTTTTTTTATGCCTTTGTCAGTGAAGGATGCATCGGCCTTCTGCGAAAGTGGCTTGAGGAGGGAATGGTCACCAGCGCCGAAGAAATTGCAACCATGGCGGAAAACATTATGGTACATGGCATGGGCGCCCTCCGGTTGGGCAAGCCCGGAGACTGATTATCCGCCGCTCCATTTTGCAACAAAGGAGGAACTTTTTTGGATACAACATTAGGAATCCTGGCCCATGTTGACGCCGGAAAAACCACTCTTTCGGAACAGCTGCTTTACCACTCCGGTGTCCTCCGTACTCCCGGACGGGTTGACCAGAAAAATGCGTTTTTGGATTATGGGACCATTGAACGGGAACGCGGCATCACCATCTTTTCCGATCAAGCCGTTTTTGAAACAGGCGAGCGAAAATTCCAGCTTGTAGACACACCCGGGCATGTGGATTTTTCCGGTGAAATGGAGCGTTGCCTGCAAATACTGGACTGCGCGGTGCTGGTCATCAGCTGTGTAGAGGGAATTCAGAGCCATACCGAAACAATCTGGCGGCTTTTACGGGAAAAGAGCATCCCCACTTTCCTCTTTCTCAATAAAACCGACCGGGTGGGCGCTGACCCCGAAAAACTCCTGAAAGACATTTCGAAAACCTGGAAGATTTCCGCGCCGAATTTTACCGGACGGTTCCATGACGGCGAAATGGACCCGCGGCTGGCGGAAGAGCTGGCCGAACTGGATGGTGAGTTGTTGGAGCATTACTTAGCGGACGAATATGATAAAAATTTATGGCTTACGGCCGCACGCCGGATGATTGCCGATTGCCGCCTTTATCCTGTTTTTCAGGGCAGTGCGTTAAATGGTGAGGGTATTGAAGAATTTTTGCGCCTTTTGGCTACTCTTGCCCCAGGCTGGGAGGGGAATCCCGAAGCGCCGCTGGAAGCTCTTGCTTATAAGGTACGGCATGAGAAAAACGGCGGACGGGTTGTTTATTTTAAAGTGATAAACGGTGTTTTACACCCCAAAATGTCAGTAAACTACCAGGTTGCAGGTGAAACTTATACCGAAAAAGCAAACGAGTTGCGCTGTTATAACGCCGGGCGCTATACGCCTATGGAAACAGCCGGTCCCGGCGCCCTCTGCGGGGTGACCGGTCTATCCCGCCTGATGCCGGGCGTCCGGATTGGCGGAACATCGGAAAAGACACACTTCACTGTTACCCCTCTCCTTTCTTCCCGCGTTCTTTTTGACAAGGCCGTCTCCGCCAAAACCATGCTGGAATGCTTCCGGATTCTGGAAGATGAGGAGCCCCTTTTAGGCGTTGAATGGAACGAAGAGCTAAAGGAGATTGAAGTGCATGTCATGGGGTCGATTCAGCTTGAAGTTCTTACGCAGGAGTTGGAAGAGCGGTTCGGCTACCATGTAACATTCGGTCCTTGCCGCATTCTCTATAAAGAGACAATTGCAGCACCGGCAAACGGCTGCGGCCACTTTGAACCGCTTCGCCATTATGCAGAGGTTCATCTCCGGCTGGCTCCGGCAGAACGGGGCTCCGGAATTTCCTTTGAAAGCGCCTGCTCTACAGACGAGCTATCCGAAAACTGGCAGAACCTTGTTAAAACACATGTTTTTGAAAAGGAGCACCGGGGTGTGCTGACCGGTTCGCCCTTGACCGACATTTCCGTTACCCTGACCGCAGGGCGGGCCCACTTAAAGCACACAGAGGGGGGCGACTTTCGTGAAGCGACCTACCGGGCCATCCGGCAGGGGCTGATGCGGGCAGAAAGCGTCCTCTTAGAGCCGTATTACGCCTTTACGATCCAGGCGGATTTATCCCTTGCCGGCCGGATTCTCTCAGACCTCCAGCGGATGAACAGCGTCTGCGAACCACCTAATGCAGATGAAAACCTGGTTACAGTAAATGGACGGGCACCGGTTGCCTGCCTGATGGATTACCCCCAAGAATTTGCCGTCCTCACCAAGGGGCGTGGAAAGCTTTCTTTGAAATTTGATGGCTATGAGCCTTGTTATAACGCTAAAGCTGTCATTGAAGAAAAAGGGTACGAACCGGAACGCGACCTTGCGAATACGCCCGATTCCGTCTTTTGCTCCCATGGGGCCGGTTATCCTGTGAAATGGTACGAAGCAGAAGCCCATATGCATATTAAGATGAAATAACCGGATAAAGGCCATCCGCTAAAATCGGATGGCCTTTTATTTTGCTAGATAATAAATTACGCCTTTCCCCACCGTTTCCAACGTCTAGGAATCAGCCAGGCTGAAAGGAGCGAGACGATCGGCACTGTTAAGATCACTCCCATCGTCCCCGATATCCCCTGCAGGATTTCTATCCCTATAGAGTACATATTCATGACCTGGTTATAGGGCATAGCATAGGAATATGTCAGTACAAGAACATTGATGGAACTCCCCGCAAAAGCAAGAATCAGGGTGTTTGACATCGTCCCCATCATGTCCCTCCCAACGTTAATGCCACTTTTAAAAAGAGCATGAGGGGTGAGTGTTGGGTTTTGATCGTATATTTCCTGTAGTGTCGATGCTACCGACATGGCTACGTCCATCACGGCGCCGAGGGAGGCGATCAGAATACCCGAGAAAAGAAGCCCGCCAACCTGCATTCCGCTCACACGCTCCACAGAGATCAATGTTTCAATTTCCGAGACATTGTATCCCGTAATATGGGCAAGGTTTCCGAAAACAGTCGCTACAGCACCGGAGACAATCACCCCCGCCACGGTCCCAAAAACTGAGGAAACTGTCTTAACCGTCGGGCCACCGATCAAATACATCGTAACCGCAGTAGTGAGAATAACGACAGTCACCGCCGCCCAGAAAGGGGAATATCCCCGGTAAAGCATGGGTAGGTATAGAAAAATGATACAGACAAAGGTAAAAATCAACCCGACGGCCGATTTGAAACCGCGCCTGCCGCCGATCAACCACAGAACTGCCAAAAAAAGCCCGATTAACAGATACAGAACAGGTGCACGGTAATAGTTGTAAACAGAGACCAGCAGGTTTCCATCCGACTCACTGACGTAGGCGGTAACCTCCATTCCCGGCTCACAGTTAGCTCCATACAGGTAACCGGACAGGCTGGTCGCCTTTACCGTTTCCCCGGCGTATTCTCCCGACAGAAGCATTAGCTCTACCGTCTGGCTCCCGGCACGGGTGCCATCCTCTTGAATGTTATCTTCCAACACCCGGACGACTTTTGCCTTTTCGTAGCTTGTCCCCTGCTGGTTTTGGAGCGGTACGAGCTCAACCTGGTTAAAAAAGTAAAGGAATACCGCAAATCCGGTCCCAAGGAGAAGAAATATCCCTCTGCGCAGGTTTACTTTCCAGTCTCCAAACCACTTTTTTGTCATTTTAACATCCTCCTGTGCCGGAACTGCAAAATTACAGGGGCAAGCAATGCTTTCCCCTGTAATCTTCTAAGCCGGTTATTATAAATTCTTACTTGTCGGCCTTTTGGGATGATTTCCAACGCACCAGAACTACTGTTCCGGTACCACCGAGCAGGACCAGACAAATCACTGCAATTGCAACTGTCTGGAAACCATCACCCGTTTTCGGAGTGTCGCTTTCCACCTCTTTATCATTGGAGGGCTTGATCACACTCTGTTTGAAGGTTTTCACAGCGGCTTCCAACGCTGATTCGGCATTATCCATATCCGCCTGGCTGGATTCCACTGATTCAGCAACCGTACGCGCTTCAGAAATTGCCTTGAGGAGAGCGGTTTTCGCCGCTTCCGGGTACTGACCGGGATTTGAACCGATCGACGCATTATCTGCAAGGGTCTGAGCAAAAGTAATCGCCGCATCCAGTTCAGTGGCGTCGCCTTTTATCTTAAGACCATTGATCGCATTAACCAGTGCGAGATAAGTGTTATCCAGGTCGTTTTTGGTTACAAGGCTCAGGGTGTTATCCTTTGTTTTGTCTACAATACCGGACATATTTCCGTTTTCATAGGTACCGTCACGGTCCGTTTCAAGCAAGGTATTTGCAGCTGAAAGGGCGGTTTTGAGTGCTGCCCAGGTAGCGGGGGTAGCGTTTTCGGCGGTGACCTCGTCAGCCTTTGCCTGGCCTTCCTGAATCATGTTATAAAGAGAGGCCTTGGTAACGTTCTTGACAATTTTGACGCCGTCTCCGGTATCGGCAACCGTTCCATCATCGTTAACCTGGTAGGTTTTGATCTGGAAGCTGTTATCGGTCATTTCAATGGTCGAGTAGGTCGGAACCTGCTTTTGGGACATATCCGCCACATAGTACTGCTGGGTGCTGACAAGATCGTAGTACTTACTGCCGGTTGCGGAATTGGCAGTCATGTAAAGGGTACCCTGAGGATCGGTTACAGTACCGCCGACCGGTGTGTCGTAATCGAGGGCTTTGCCATCAAGAATCTGGTAGGTTCTGGAGTAGGCGTGATCATGGCCAGTCAGGCAGACATCCACGTTATATTTATCCATCAACGGGGCAAGATAGTTTCTTTTTGCAGCACCGTCCGAATTGGAGTGGGGTGCTCCCGCTCCGTAAATGTCGTGGTGGAACATGACAATTCTCCATGCAGCTTCGGGATTGCTTTCCACCGCCGCTTTCATGGCAGCATCGTGCTCGGAACCGTTTGTGTTATTGCTGTTGAGGACGATAAAGAGCACTTTTCCGTAACTGAAGTAGTAGTCGCCCCCAGCAGTGGTAGAGCCTTCAGTCATCATATTAGGGTTGTTGAAGTGATTTTTATAAAACAGCCCTTTTGATTCATGGTTCCCTATGGCTGTTGCCACCGGAAGGTTTTTCAGAACGCTTGCACCAAGGTAACCGGCATATTGAACTTCGGCGTCTTTATTTTCATTTGAGTTTTCCGCCTGGTGTTCCACCTGATCACCTGCAGAGAGAATAAAGTCAAGGTCAGGGTTCTGCTGCAGCGCCTTGGAAAGGGTGATATCCCAGTTGAAGGCATCATGCGCAACATTGCCGGAGGAGCCGATCTGTGGATCGCCGACAAAAAGCGCTTTAAAATTCGACGTACTCCCGGTTTTCAGAGTGGTCACCTCACTCCAAGCAGAGTCATCCGTTTTATTATTGGTGTACTGATAATAGTAAGTTGTGTTTTCCTTGAGCCCGCTCACCGTTACACGGACCGCTTTGGAGTAGGTAGCGGAACCGTCCTTGTTGGTCACATTAATGTCGAGGGAGCCTTTTTCATCGAACACCTTGACGTTTTGACTCATTGCACTGTCTGTGGCAATCCGAACCGCACCTGCTGGAGCCGACGTAGCATACCAAGAAAATTTCATTTGAGAAGCTGTTGCTCCCGGAGTCATGGAAAGGTTCGCGTAGTTGTTCTTTGCCGTTGACCAGACCGTTGTGTTCCAGTTGCTGTAGGCGGACGCATTTGAGTTGTTTTCAGGGTCTGTCGCCGGAATTGCAAACGCAGAAAGGCTTGCAGAAACAGTGACAACTGCTGATAGCGCCAGTGAAACAATTTTTTTGCCTGATTTCATTTTTTCTCCTCCATCCTTCTAATTTCTCTTATAGTCTAAAAAAGAAATGTAAAATAGAATCGGACACATTTTGGAAGTTTATGTAAAATTATTCACTGTCTCATCACATCATTCAAAACCAATTCATCTGGTGCGGGCGTCGTCAAAAGTCACGCCGAATGGGAGAAAAACGGCCCGGCAAAGCACCTCGCCAGGATAAAGTTCCAATGGCGTTTTGCTTTCATTTTCCAGAAACACAGGGCTGATAATATGTCCTTCATTTTCTCCAAAACGATAGCTGCTGCCTACGACCTGAAGCCCGCCCACAAGCTGTATCCCATTCCTGCCTAATGATTCTGCCGGTGAAAAACAGGCCAGAAACCAGTCGTCCTTCATGACCGCGTTGATCCCGGTAGGAATTCTTTGGACGGCGCCGGGTTTTAACACTGCATGGTACGGGATAAAAAAAGAATAAAGTGCAGTTCCCTTTGCGATCCGCTCCGGAAGCCGGATATCTTTGTAAATCCTGTGCGCTTCATCTTCTGTTATGGCGACCGTTTCCACAGAAAGGTCGCGGTAAAACTGTTTAAAACTCACTTTTTGAAATAATCCTGCCTTGTTCATTTTTCTTCCTCTTCTTTCCGCACTTTAAAGCGCATAATACTGACTAATTACGATTTAAAAAAACGATGGGTGTAAACTTGCCCAAAACAGACCTCTTCACGTTCAAATAAAAAGATCAATTTTTCTTCAAACCAAGATGCCGTATTTTCACCGGTATAACGGGGGGCGTAAAAATACAGCGCTCCACCCGTTGAATCTTTCTCACGTTCCAACGCCGCTTTTACTGCAAGCAATGTATCATTGTCCGGCTCATACCGTGTACGATAATAATTAACAATGGATGAAAACTGCCCCTGTTGCGTCAAAACACCGGAGATTGTATCGGGAAACAAATTCGACTCTACCCGGTTGAGAACAACCTCTGCTACCAGCTGTTTATGTTCCCGGCTTCCTCCCCGTACCTCCGCTTGGACAACACAGGCAAGCATGCGAAATTCCTCCTCCGAATAAGAAAATACTGGATTTTCAGTTTCAGAAATGGTTTCCCCTTTTTCCCTGATGACTGAAACGGGATTAAGGGCTGTCTTTGCAGACATGTTTGGCAAAGCCATACCTAAATTCAAATAAAATGCAACCTGTAAAATTCCCGCAAAAGCAGAAAAAGCTTTAAGTACACCCTCTTTCTTCATCTATTTTGTCCTTTTCGCTTTTTTGCCTGCTCCAGTTCTTCTGGTGTAGCACGGCGGATTTGACAGACACCGCATTCTTCCGGGTAGCGGCGTATCATCCGTTCCACTTCATACTGGGCTAATTCTTTTCTGCGGTGTTCACGTTTTTTGTCAAATTTCATCTCTCATCACTTCCACCTCATATGTTTCACCGCAATCAGCTTTATCTACACCGCAGACAATTCCGTTCTGCTCTTCCAACAGGTAGAGGTCGTTATTCTCAAACACAACCTCATAAGTTTTCCCTTTTCGCCAAACCACCTGTTTTCCGGGACCTTCCAAATTTTTTAAAAAGATAATTCTTTTTCTCATCTTAACTCCTTTGATATATTATTTACTTCTTATCATATAATATATTATATCCTTTTTATTTGTGCCGCTGTCACTGTTAACCACGGCCCACAGAATAAAAATACTGCTTAAACTCCTGGTAAAGGCGAATTTCCCTTAAAAGCTTGTAGTGATCTTCCGGGCCATAATAGGTTTCAAATAAAGCTGCATAATATTCCCTTTCCTCCGAGCGCACGGGGCTTCCGGCTTTTCTCGGCGGCAAGACTATTTCACTGCTTTCCTCTTTCCGATATGCGCGAAAAAACTTACCGGAAACATAAATCCGCGCATAAAGGAAAATTTTCTCTGCGTCCGGCAGGCAGGCATTAAACCTTGTAAGCATATTGGAAATACTTTTCGGGGTCATGGAGTCCGCCTTTGTTGTTCGTAAAAGGGCGATTCCTTCCCGGTAAGTAACCATCTCCCAGGTTCCACCTTTCAGGCGCTCAAAACCCTTAGCAAGCAAAAATTCTTTTACCCAGCCGGCGGCCTCCGGTTCAAGTTCAACTGTTCTGGAGGGAAGCTTTAACAGCATTGTTTCATTTTTGTCGGAAACATCACTCTTTTGAAGCGCACAAGCCTCAACGGCGGTCAAGCCATGCCAAGCCAGTACGGACAAAACAGCCGCCGTCAAAAATTCGGCTTTATCCTTTCCTTTTTCTTCCGCCGCGCGGTCTATATGGGCCCGCAGAAACAGTGCAAGCTGTGAAAAGCTGCCGAAATAATACTTTCCGAATTCATTGTCCGGGCTGATATCTCCATAAGTAATTTCAGAAAGGAGTTCACAAACCTTTTGAACTTCATAGCCCTGACCTTTCAGCCAATGCAAATATTGAAGCAGAATTGACTTTTTATCCCGAAAAGATTGAATACTGAAACAATGATAGGATACAAAAAGGCGTTTCAGGCTGCCGGCAGGCATTGAAAGCAAACTGCTGCCTTCAGCTTCTTCAAAACCGCCCGCTACGTTCAAATCACTCCGAAAACGCCTGAGTGATTGTTCGGCATACCGCCCGGCGCAATCCGCCAGATATGACTCCATTGTATCCAGAATTAATCCCATTGTTTCCACCCCGGCCATCCGCCAATTATAAAATATTATATTATTTTCTCTTGGTCTAAGCCTACCATAATACTGGTAAAAATGTCAATGTTTTCTTTGGCCAGCCGGTTAAGCCCAGCAAGACAAAAACGATTTAAAATTTTCCTTTTCACTGTGTGATACAATCCAATATAGCAGAAGCCTTCATCGCGTTCATAGTACAATGTCAACACCCCAGCAACATCTATGTAACGTTCTCCTCCAAGTTTCCGGTAAATCAACGATACCAGCCGGTACCGCTCTTCTGCGTTTAAATTGTCCTCACCGCAAAAAATGAGCTGTTCTTCATTTTTCTCGTTTTTTCGGAAATTTTCTTTCTGCCGCAGCAATTCCACCGCAAAAGAGTAATCATCCATGATATCCCCCGCTTGTTGTCATTCCAATTCTGTCATTTGCTGTTCTGAATTTGATGCAAAAAAGAATCCGTTTTATTGGACACCTCCCATGATATAATGATCGTATTGACAAAATTTATTTATTGTGATAACCTATAGACACAACATTTGTTTTGTGCAATGACACTATACCACAATACAACATTTGTGTCAATACAAAAATTATTTTGTGAGGTTGGCGTCTATGGGGTTTTCAGAAAATTTAAAAAAATACCGGGAAGAGCATCATTATTCACAAGCGGATATTGCAAAAGCGCTTAAAATTTCCGACCGCACCGTAGGGCTCTGGGAACGCGGCGAAACAATGCCGCGGCTTGACCTTGCTTTGAAGTTATCGGCATTTTTAGGAGTTTCCCTTAACGAGCTGGTAAACGACGACGAAATTTTTATGATGCAGGCAAAGGCTGCCTATGGTCCGCGCGGGGCAAAACAGGCGGAAGAAATGCTGGGGCAATGCCGGAGCCTGTTTTATGGCGGTTCCCTTTCTCCGGACGATATGGATGCTTTTTTTCAGGTTATGACTGAAATGTATTTTGACGCCAAGAAAAAGGCAAAAAAATATGGTGCAAATAAAGATGAAACAGTTAAGTGAGGGGTGTGCCAATGGTTGAAATGATAACGGCGGCTGCAGAAAAATTGAGATGTAAATATCATTCTCAGGATCCGTTTGAAGTTGCGCAGATGCTCCACATCCACATTTGGGAACGAAATCTTGGCAATATGAAAGGTTTTTATAATATTGTAAATCGTGAACGGTACATTGTAATCAACCAAGAACTTCCCTTTGAAGAAAAGCGGGTAGTCTGCGCCCACGAACTGGGGCATGACCGTTTGCACCGGCATTTCGCTCAGTACACGCCGTTCAGGGATATCTGTCTCTACGACATGGCCCGCCGCCCGGAACGGGAAGCCAACATTTTTGGTGCTGCTTTTCTAATTTCCGATACTGACATTTATGAAAACGCGGAATATTCGACAAAACAAATTGCCCAAATTTTGTATACGAGCGAAGACTACGTAAAATTAAAAATTGAGCTGCTCAGCCGCAGTCAAAACAATTTATTTAACATTGTTTCTCAAAAAAAATAAATATAGTATTTTGATGATGCCAATAAAAGGGAAATTATATCTTGTATTTAATTGTTTTTACTAAAAAGCACAGTCCGAAATTGGATTGTATATATTTTGGTAACTTCATTCAATCAATTGTAGAAGTTAAGGAGGAAATATGATGAGCCGAACACGTGAATACTGGTGGTCTTATGTAAAAGGAATGATACGAAATTATCCGGCTTTAAAAGTACAGTGCCAAACAAATTCGCAAGAAGCAAACAATTCCGTTCCAGTAGAAAAAAAACACCTTCCTAAAATAAAGCAAAAAGAATACCAGGCGGTAAACGCCGCGATTGAAGATACATTAAAATATAACGACGGCGCAGAACGAATGAAGGTGATTCAATACGTATTTTGGAACAGCAATTACACTCTTGCCGGCGCCGCTTTAAGAGCGCATTGTTCTGAACGAACTGCTCAGGAATGGCACCGAATATTCATTAGGACAGTGGCTAAAAATTATGGTCTGCTTGATTGAAGTTTGCGTCCCAGAGCCATTTCTTTACAGTATTATAGTATTAGAGAAAGAGATAAAAAGAAAATAATATTCAAAACTGCCCAGAACGTGCGGAAGGCAAAAAAAGCTGCATGGAATCATCGTCTACAGACGTTAAATGGAGTTACATATGGCAACTAAAAATTTTTCACAAGATGAACTTAACCGCGTACTGTCTTCCCGGCTGAGCAGGGAACGCAGCAGGCTGGAAAAGGAATTCGAAAAAAGAATGAAACGCTGTATGGCATCGGTACATCTCACATTGTATGAAGAAATGTGTGCGCTGAAACGGGATATGGACGCTGAGACAAAGGACGCCATATCGCTGGATTTTCCAGAAAAAAGGCAAAACCTTTCTCACAGTCCAGTCAGGTGCAGTGATGTAAAAGGGGGTGAGGATCGGTGACAGAAAATATTCAGGTAACCTGCCTTACTGACAGGTATTGGGATCCTGCGGAAAAAACTTATAAGGGCACAGAAAAGAGCGGAACGCTGATTGAATTATCTCTGCAAAGCACTGAAGAAAGCGCTGAAAGGCTCATTCCCGTAGGCATCGTTGTTTTAAGCGACAACTCATTTCAAGCTATACCAGTAGAATTTATCAAAAAAACAACAACTGAAATTTAAAAGGAGTTATTAATATGAATAGGCTTTCTGCAAACAACACAAAAATCTCTTACAAAAACGGCGCTGACGATAATACTAATTTTGTCGAGCTGGAATATTTGATGGAAGTGCCGGAATTCGGCGGTTCACCTGAAAAAATTGACGTTACCGTTCTTTCCGACAAGGTAAAAAAATATGTTCCAGGCATCGTCGACCTCGGCGACCTCGTTTTCAAATTCCTTTACGACAATTCCTCTGAAACCTCTAACTACCGTGTTCTGAAGGGTTTTGAGACGGAAGGTACTTGCGTAACCTTCAAAATCGAGTACCCGGACGGTACCGCCCATCAGTTTGACGCGGTTCCGGCTGTTAAAATGGATGCCGGCACCGTTAACGGCGCCCTCACCTTCAGCGCAACCATGATTCTCCAGAGCGATATCACCGTTACCAATCCCGCATAAAACAGCACCCTGCCAATAAAATGCCGGGGCCGGCATTGGCCGGCCCCGGTCTTTTTTATCACTAATATAATTGAAAGGAAGAATAGAAATGAATAAATTTTACACTTTGACCGTTGGAGAAAAAGACTACCAGATGCGCCTGACCGCGAGCGCGATCATGTCGATTGAAAAAAAGCTTGGCAAGCCGCTTTTCGCCGCGCTGGAACATATTCAGGATAATATGATTGAAACCATTACCACCATCATTTGGGGCGCTATGCAGCCGATGAACGCAGGCTTTACCATGGAAAAAGCGACCGCCTTGTTTGACGAATACATCGACAACGACCACTCCATTGAAGAACTGATGATAGAAATTAACAAACTGTTCGAAGCTTCCGGTTTTTTCAAGAAGGGTCAGGAGTAAAAGCGCCTGACCCCAAACGTGATTATTTGGAAAACCTTATCCGTTCTGCGCTTTGGGCAAATATTCCTTTCAAAAATATTGAATCCTTCACCCCTAAGGAAATTGCGCTTGCGGTCCATACGGAAACAGAAAAACAAAAAGATTTCTACCGAATGATGGCATGGCTTACCTATACCGGCGCGTCTCTTACCGCTGTAGGGGTTAACGATCCTAAGCGGTTTCCATCTTTGGAGGAGGCCTTCCCCACCCTGTTTGAAAAGAAAGAACAGCAGGATTGGTGGGTAATGAAGCAGAGGATAGAGACTTTTGCGAAAGAAAAAAAGGCCCGCCAATCATAAAATATTGGCGGGTTTTTTTGTAAAACCGGAATTTATTATGGAGTTCATTCAACATATTTTACCCTATTTTGCTGTAATTGGTCACATTTTAGGCGGGAGGCGTGTTAAAGCCGGGGGAAAACAGAAAAGCCAGCCAAACAAATTTGTTTGGCTGGCATAAAAAGATAATCCTAAAATTTAACGAAGTGAAAAATACACCACCTTGTCTAAATCTACCGCATAATATAAGCACTCACAATCATTAAAATCATATTCAAAAATATCGTAGCATTCAACTGTACCTTCCTTATTAAACGAAACATCCATTAATTGTAATAATTTTGATCGCAGCCTATAATCTATCAGATAACTGGGGCCGGATGCACCATTTTTAAACTCATAGCCTGTCGTATAAGTACAATGATACCCGCTTTCTTTTAAATCTATTGCCTCAATTTGAATTTTGACTAAATGGCAACCTGACAAGCCCAACGCACCATATTCTTCTTTGGTTTCTTCCGGAGTCAAAACCTCAATAATTTTCATACGTACATCTTGTTGTCCATTAGCTACTTCGCGGCCTATCTGGCCGTATTCCCCAAGAGGAACGGGGTTATCCGGCGAACTACCTTTGATATCTTCTACTGAAGATTCACTTGAAGAAGCACCATCCCAGTTAAAAGGTAAAAATGCACAGGACGAAAAAGAACACATCATAACAATAGCAGTTATAAACATTAAAACTACTTTTTTCATATAATCAAGCCCTCTCTTACCATTGTTTAACTTTAAAGAATTTAAGAAAGAAGACCAAGGACACCGATGTGCAAAACAACACTACTTACCCCCATTATATCACGTCAAAGAGTTAATTCAACATGTTCTACCCTATTTTGCTGTAATTGGTCACATTTTAGGCGGGAGGTGTGTTAAAGCCGGAGGAAAACAGAAAAGCCAGCCAAACAAGTTTGTTTGGCTGGCGGGGAGCTGACACATTTTACAGGCTAAACCATATGGAAAAGGACAACAAAAACAAACAGACAGGTATTTTCACGCCGGTGGTATGTCAAGAACAAATGTAACATTTGCTTTAGAGAAAAAACTATCATTGTAATTCAATTCTATCTGTTTTGCACCTGTATGAGATTCCACACAGAAGTAGTTGGAAGCAGACTTTCCAGGCAAAAGGTCTCCATACAGATCGCTTTCAGAATCAAAATAGCCATATGCCGTATCAGCCAACACGTTATCTATATATGCTGTAGCATTTGTACTGCTGAGATGATGGCTTTTTTGAGAAAGATTTTCAAATACCAGCCGAACGGCAACAACTACTTTACCCCGAGAGGGGTCCTTAATGGTTCTAATGGTAGTTGCGGTAATTTTTAATCCATTATGTTCGTATGGCTGATTCAATTCTGTAATTTTTGTTTCTTGTGTTGAACCTATTATGCCACCAATGAGCAACGTTCTTCCAACGATAACACAGATAACCAGGACGCAGGCACCCGCGACTACCGCTATTAAAATGTCACGTTGTTTCTTTTCCATTTTTCATCAACCTTTCAAAATTATTTTAAGGAGGTATTTTATGGCCATCTTAGACAATACCATAGACTTCAAACAAAGTGAAATTGCTGATTTAAAGAAATCCATCTCTACTGCAACCATCTCTTTTAACAATTATTTTCAAAATTTTTCGGATATGTTAGCATCATTAAATGGGCTTTCTCAAATAACCGTTAATTGGAACATTCCGGCGCAGTTTCAAGAGATCAACTCAAATATCGGAAATTGGTTTACAACCCAGCTTGAAATACTAAATGTTGAACAAGACTCTCTTCAAATGTTAATAGAGTCCGTCCTATCTGGTTATCAACTTGTTTCTGACAATCAAATCAATACAACCGATCTACTGACACAAATAGTAGACTGGCAACTCGCTGACTGGATGAAAAACATACTTAATGAAATTATTGTGTTCAAACAAGGATGTTTCAGCTGGTTGAATGCCACAAAAAATGTTCTGGATAATTCGTTAAATACACTTTCTGAAACCAGAGACATCTGCTGTAACATACAAATGTTGGCTCAAACCAATAATGTATTAACCGATTTAAATCTTGAAATGATGATTATTTTAGCAGAAGTTTTGAACAATCGACTTATGCAATCGGTCGTTGATCTACTAAACGCCACTCAAAACGTGAGCCAATTGCTGTCAGGAGTAGATAAATTTTTAAAAACGGATTTCAAAGGATATTTTTTATGGAGATTTCTTGCAGACCTCGACTGGATATTAATAGAAGTCCGAGACACCCTTTTGGCAGAAACAGCAAATCTTTTTGCAGAAGAAGGAAATGATCTCGCAAAAGAAGGAAACCAACTTGCAGAAAAAGGAAATAAAATTTCAAGTGCTTCTATTTCTTTTTCAGTTGTTGATCTTTTAGCCTCAACAACAACAGGAATAGGAGGATTGGCCTTAGCCATGGCCGCCGATGGCGGTTTCCCCTCCGTCGGCCAGATGTTCATTGCGCGTGAGGCCGGGCCGGAGCTGGTGGGCACCATCGGCAGCCGGAACGCGGTTGTGAACAACAACCAGATTGTCGAATCCGTTTCAGCGGGCGTTTACCGCGCGGTCAAAGAGGCAATGGGCGGCAGGAACAGCGGCAACATTGTCATCACGCTGGACAAGCGGGTGCTGGGCGAATTCGCCATCAACTATATCAACGGGAAAACAAAAGAGAACGGGCTCAGCCCAATTCTGGTGTGAGGTGACAACTTATGAATCAACTGACTTCAAAATACACAGTCGACGGGACCCCTATTTACGAACCGCAGCTGCAGGTTGGGGAAACGGTCGAAAGCCTGATTGACGGCAACTCCGGCCGGACGGACGACGGGGTGATGCATGTAAGCTGGATCCGGACAAAGATACGGAAATTCAGCTTACAGTACAACCTGATGACTTCCGCCGAGTACGAATACATGAAAAACCTGTTACAGGGAAAGACCTTTACCTTTGGCTACTGGGACAACGGTGAAATTAAAACCGTCAACGCCTACTGCGAGGCGACCGGCGGCACGCTGACCCAGATTGGCGGGACGTCCGGCAGTTACACAGGGGTAACCTTTGACATTACAGAGCTTTAAGGGGGCGCTGATATGAGTATTCTCAACACACTGCAAGGGGAAATCCACACCTTTACCAACGCAAACCTGCAGGGCGGCGTTACGCTGACGCAGGCGGTCAACAGCGGGGACAACCTTGTTTTAGGGAGCTGCTGCGCCGCAAAGATTGAGTTCAGCCTTTTAGACCTTGACCTTTCAATCAGCGGCCTGACCGGCGAGGAATTTGAATACCGCTGCAACGGCATTTTAAAAGGGTATTTCACGGCGGAGAAGCCGGAAAAAATAAACGACAGCGGCTGGAAAGCAGTCTGCTACGACCGGATGGTAAAATTTGACCAGCCGATCAACGAATGGCTGGAAGACCTTTCCTACCCGATTACGCTGAAAAACCTGCTCACTTCCCTGTGCAACTACATTGGGGTAGAGCTTGCCACGCCGGAATTTACAAACGACGATTTCCCCGTACACAACAATTTTTCCGGGAAAGACATTAAGGGGCGCGATTTCCTTTACTGGATTGCGGAAGCGGCCGGCTGTTTTGCGCGGATCAACGCCGAAGGGGCGCTGGAACTCGGCTTTTATACAGAAAGCGGCAAAACGGTGGACCGTTCCAGTTACCAATCAATTACCCTTTCGGACTACGCAACCAAGCCGATTGACAAGCTGCAAATCCGGCAGAACGAGGACGACATCGGGGTAATTGCGGGAACGGGAAGCAACTGCTATTCCATTACCGGGAACCCGCTGTTTTTCACGGACAACAGCGAGGCGCTCCAGCCGGCGGCGGAGGCGCTTCTCAGCAAACTGGAGGGGTTCAGCTACACGCCATTTGAGGCGGCGCTGATAGACAATGGCAATGCCCCGGAACCGGGTGAGGCTATTACTATTACAACACGTTTGGAAAATAATGTCAAGTCTATTGTGATGGAAAAACGGACAGCCGGAATGCAAATTTCCATTTTCTCAAAAGGCGACTATGAACAGACCGAACTTAAAAGCGTAAACAAAACAATCTTACTGCAAAATGGGAAAACCAACGAATTGGAGCGGACGCTGGAGCAGACTGTTTTGCGGCTGACCGATACATACAATAAGGCGGAGACCAATTCCGTAATTGAGCAGACCGCGTCCAGCATCCGGACGGAGTTTTCCAAGATCGGGGGCGACAACCTGATCCACAACGGCGGATTTATCCATGATAAAACCTCCTGGAGCTTTTCAGAAGGCGCCGTTTATTCTATCCATTCCGATTCTATGACCACCTCCAAAAAAGCGCTGACCCTGGAAAGCGGTGAAGTCTCTTTGGCTGAGCCCATTCAGGTCACGCCGGGAACCCCATATGCAATCTACTTTAAATACAAGGCCAGCTATTTGTCAAACGGCTCCGCTTCCCTCTTCATCGGGACAAAGGAAATCCCGCTGGAGGAATCTGATACATACAAAGAAGAGGGCGCTTCCGGGACAGAGAATGACCCGTACGTCTTTACGTTCGGACCCGGCCCTGTCGCGATCCGGATTACCGCGGAAAACGCCGACTTCTCAATCAGCGACCTTACAATGATTGAAGGAACGGTCTGCAGCGCTTTCTGCATGGCGCCCGGAGAATCCAGAACCGCTTCTGTTTCAATTTCCGACGACGGGATTCAAATTGAACGCACCGGAGGGCAGTTTAAAGGTACCTACACTGATTCGGAAGTACATTATGTAAAGCAAGCTGATAACAGCACCGTTGCACGCTTTTCCGCAGATGGAGCGGAAACGGGCATGCTGACGGTTACCGGTGCGGCTACGGTACAGCGAAGCCAGAACGCTTCACACGCATTCCGCATTATCCCCGCTTCAGATCACGTAAAATTTGTTATCAACGATTAAGGAGGAACTATTTTGTCAGAAGTAATTAACGGCAGCACCTCAAGCTCATATTGGGGCTACAGGGTTTTGGCAACGCCAAGTTCCCCGGATACCGCATATAACCGCACCAAAGTCCGGTTTGACGTACAGATCACGCGGATTGGAAACGCCAGCTACATTGCAGGACAGGGCACAATCAGCCTTACAGTCAACGATAAGGCCGACGGCAGCTCGACCGCCTATTCCAGCGGAACCATTTCATATAACATCAACCCGGTTAATGTTGGGACATGGTATACCCTATGGAGCAAGGAGCTTTATGTAAACCACACGGCAAACGGAACGAAAACATGCGTGGTTTCCAGTTCGTGGAGCAACAATGTTTCGCCGTCAACGGGATCAGCTTCCGGAAGTTTTAATTTGACCACCATTCCCCGATATGCGTCGTTCAACTTATCTGTTACTGACACAACGCTTACAACAGCCACTGTCAAACTGAAATCTGATTCCACCCTTTCAAAAATTGAGTATAAAGTGGGGAACGGATCGTGGGTAACAAAAGCCTCATTATCGGTGAAAGAATATAACATTGCACTCTCAAATCTTGCTCCGGAAACATCATATAGCCTTACCGTGCGCGTTACCCGTAAAGATTCCGGGCTTACCAAAACGAACGATCCTATTACCGTTACAACCAAAGCGCTTGCCACGGTAGCCGGTACTGTCGATTTTGTAATTGGGGACAAATTAACAATTCAGTTATCTAATCCCGGAAACGGAGTAATGGACGCCGCGGTACGCGTTGCCGGAAGTGAATGGATTACCCGGGAAAACATTACCAATCCATACACTTTTGAGTTTACGGAAGCAGAAATTGATTCCATGTACGCGGCCTGTCCAAATACAAATTCTCCCACGGCAGAGGTTCGGGTTATTACCTCATTAAACGGTACCTCATATACACCCAAAATAAAATCCGGCACCGCCACCGTAGTAAACAGCAATCCTATTTTAACTGATTTTACAGTTGCGGACATAAACGAGGCAACAATTGCTTTAACCGCAGATTCCTCCAAGCTGATTGACGGGTACTCAACCGCGCTTGTTACTATCATGCCAGCAACAGGGATAAATCACGCTACAATTGCCTCTTACCGCGTAACAGCTGGGACTGCTTCTTATCCAGTCAACGATTTAACAGCTACTATCCCGTTGATTAATGCTTCATCCATTACAGCTACCGCTTATGACAGCCGTAAAAACCAAACAGATCTCTCCCAGGCAGTTAACTTGATTGGCTACAGCACTCCAAAAATCAAGGCGGTTTCAGCTGCTAGGAACAACGGCGCCGATGAAGCTGTTGTTTTAAAAGTTGACGCCACAGCCTGGTATGGAAACTTCGGCGCAGTACAAAACGCTGTGACATTATCTTACCGTTACCGCCAAACCAGCAGCGCCGGAGATTGGAGCAACTGGGAAACCATAACGCCGACCTTTTCAGAAAACAATACGGTTTCTTTTGATGATGAGATTGCCGGGGATTTAGGAGTAAACGGATTTGACTCCGAAAAATCCTATGATGTAGAGGTATCTCTTTCCGATCTTCTCTCCTCTGAAATTAAATCTTCAATTATTGACCGCGGCGTTGCAACCATGTCGCTTTACCAGGACCATGTGGAATTTAACGGGTATGTGTGTTCCACTGGAATGCTAAAAAGTGATTCCGGACTGCAAATTAACGGGATAGATATAGATTATATCGTCGAGCAGGGTACAAGCGGCATCTGGACGTACCGGAAGTGGAACAGTGGAATTGCGGAGTGCTGGGGAAAGCAAAGCGCAACGGTCGATATTACCACAGTGTTTGGAAGCGTATACCGGACAAACGGCGTTAAATTAAAATCAAGTTATCCTACCGGGCTTTTCTCCGAAGCCCCAAATATAAACTATTGCACAGATAATTTTTATGCCGTGCAGCTGGCAAACAATGAAGATGCTGGGACGGCTCAGTCAACCCCAGCGCTTCAGGTGTTCCGGCCAACAAGCCGGGCGAATACCTCAATAGTAATTAACTGGCACGCGATTGGCCGGTGGAAATAGGGAGGAAGTTTATGCCAAGTGAAATAATAGTGGCGCTGTTTTCATTCCTGGGAACGGTGCTTGGCTCCGTTTTTGGGATTTTGTCTTCAAACCGTTTGACGGTTTACCGGATCAAACAGCTTGAAGAAAAGGTGGATAAACACAACAAGGTAATTGACCGTGTATACAAACTTGAGGCCAAAAATGATCTGAGGGAAGAAGAAATCAAAGTTGCCAATCACCGGATTGACGATTTAGAGCAGTATCATAAATAACAGGAGGAAATAAAATGAAGATCAACTGGAAAGTACGGATGAAAAACCCAGTATTCTGGGCACAGGCTGCAGCCGCAATTGTAACCCCAGTCCTTACGGGCCTGGGATTGCAGTGGCAGGACATGACCACCTGGGAGGCGTTTGGACAGGCTCTGTACCAGGCTGTGTTAAACCCCGTCATTGTGGTTTCTGTAATTGTTTCCCTGTGGGGGATTGTCAACGACCCCACGACAAAAGGCTTGAGCGACAGCGCACAGGCCCTTACATATGAAACACCGAAAAAGGAGGGGGAATAGCCATGGCATATAAAGGGATAGACGTATCAAAATACCAGGGTGAAATCAACTGGGAGAAGGTAAAGGCGGACGGCGCCCAGTTTGCTGTTATCCGCGCCGGGTATGGGCGGGAGCTGAGCCAGAAAGACCCATATTTTGAACAGAACTACAAAGGCGCAAAAGCGGCGGGCTTAAAGGTGGGCGTTTACTGGTACTCCTACGCTAAAAGCGCGGAGGACGCAAAGACAGAGGCAAAGGCTTTTCTTGAAGCAGTAAAAGGCAAGTCCTTTGACCTCCCCGCCTATTACGACATGGAGGAACCCGGGCAGGCTGAAAAAGGGAAAGAATTTGTCACCGGCAGTATCCTTGCTTTTACCGGTGCAGTGAAACAGGCCGGTTATACGTCGGGCGTATACGCCAACACCAACTGGCTCAAAAACTACATTGATTTGGACAAGCTTGGGGGGATGAGTATCTGGAA
>CACXEO010000070.1 GCA_902766785.1 Oscillospiraceae bacterium
ATCCTTTGTTTTCAAGCGTTTTGGAGGATTTTATTAAAGCCCTATGAGGGGCAGTAACCACTTATGAAATCGTGGTTTTCAAATTCGTATTTGTAAAGTATCCGGTTTTAATGATATTCGCTGTGATGCTGGTTGTATTTGTTGCTCAGGTCTGGTACGCGAAACAAATCGGCTGTATAATTGGCTGGGACTGCGGCTTTCTTGTTAATAGTTCCGCTGAGAATCATCCGGATAGCGTCTACTATTCCCGTTATCCAAATAATATTTTTTTGATGTTTGTATTTCGCTGGATCAATTCACTGCATATTGGGGATTTGTGGAGTGTTGTACGTGTTGTAAATATCCTCTGTGTTGATCTTTCAATCCTTTTGGTTTTTGTAGCGGGAAAGATAATATTCGGCCTTCGTACGGGACTGGTTTCGTGGGCATTGGCCCTTGTGACGATGGGATTTTGGGGTTGGCTGATTGTTCCTTATTCGGATACGGTTTCCATGCCGTTTTCAATAGCGGCATTTTGCCTTTACTTATACGGCCGGAATACCAAATGGAATTTATGCTGGAAAATAACGGCAATGGCTGGTGTTGGAATTTTAATCTATATTGGCTATTCCATTAAGCCGACGGCGATAATCGTAGGTATAGCAATTGTTCTCGCGGAGATAGTAAAGGCCGTTAAGAATCGGAAAAATTTTAAAAAAATCGCTGTATTTTTGGGGACTATTATTATGTTCGCGGGAGTTAGCCACATTGGCTGGTCTGCTTTTTTAAATCATCAGGACGTGATCAAGTTGGATCCGGATAGGGCTTTTCCTATGTCTCATTTTTTTATGATGGGGATGAATAAGAAGGTATCCAACAACTATCCGGATCGGTATTTGTATGGCGCGTTTCTGGCAGATGACGTGGATTATACCGATTCTTTTCAAGGGCATGATGCAAAGGTAGAGGCTAATCTGGTTCGAATCAAACAACGCTTCTCTCAATATGGAGTTTGGGGGTATCTTCAATTCTTGATACAAAAATTGCGTTGGATTACCAGTGACGGAACATTTGCCTGGGGAGTCGAGGGGAATTTTTTGTTTTCCTATAGCCTGGAAAAAGGATCAGAGTCAGCTGTTTTTTTAAAAAATCTAATTTATCCGAAGGGGCAAAATTTTAACTATTACCGGTATTTCGCGCAGGGAATATGGTTGTTTTTACTGCTTTTGATTACATTTCCTCTTTTTACCAAACAAAGGGTCGACCATCGTACAATGCTTTTCGCGATCCGGTTGACAGTAACTGGTATTGTTTTGTTTGTTCTTTTATTTGAAGGTCGTGCTCGTTATTTGATTAATCATCTGCCGTATTTTATCCTTCTTGCAGGTTATGGATTTACTTTGCTGGAGTCTAAAGTAGGAAAGCGGTGCTTCCGAAAGATAAGCCGGCTGTAAAGGTAGGACTGTCAGAGAAGGGCACTGATATAAGAGTGTTTAAATAATCATAATGATTGATATTGGAGCATTTGAGACGCAAAACCGGCGCGGAAATTCCGCGCCGGTTTTTATGTCAGTTATTCAAGGCAATCATAAAGTTGAGGTAACCGGCAAACACAAGCCAGAGCAGGTAGGGAAGCTGTAAAAGCGCGGCTGTTTTATTCACCTGGTAAAACGCGGCCACCATGGCGAGAACAAGGGCGAACAAGACGACCAGCCAAACAAAGGAGAACCAGAACCACTGGAGGTTAAAGAAGAAAAGAGGCCAGAGAATATTGAAGACAAGCTGAACACCGTACAGGACCAGCGCTTTTTTGCGCAGAAATGACTGGGAGTCGTAAACCAGGTAGGCGGAAATCCCCATCAGGAGATAAAGGATGGTCCAGACAATGGGGAAGACAATGGAGGGCGGTGAAAGCGGCGGTTGGTTGAGAGATTCATAAATCCCCATACTGTTCATGGTAAACAGGGCGGAGATACCCCCGGCTCCCAAGCTGATGAGAATGCTTACAAGAAGCGGCTTCCAACGAAAAACAACGCTGATCATAAAGAAAAGACCCTTTCGTTTTGCAAGATTATAGTCTCTGCTGCAGCTGTACCGGCGACATGAGGGCGGCGGTCTTTAGAAGCCCTGGGCTCGCTTTTCCTTAGGCCCCTTTATAAAACAGGCCGCACAGTAATTGCCTAAACGTCTTGCATTTGCCATTTGTAATGCAGCGGCTATATTGGTATTATAAGGCGGCAGGCGGTGCGTTTTAGCGGGCATCCGGTCGAATATAAAATTGTTTATAAAAAAATACGGTACCGCACGATGATTTGTGCGGTACCGTATTTTTATAGCGCTTCAGTGAGGAAATCTGAAATGAGTTTCATCACTTCGGGGTCTTCCTCCGTCATTTTGGTATAGTCAATCCCACCATACAACGCTTTTGTCTCTTCCGGCGGAAGCTTTCCCCTGTACTGTTTTTCTTTTGCAGTAATTTCAGCAAAGGTTTGGTTCAGGTACTGCTCCGATTCTGTGCTCTGATAAACATTGTGATATTTTTCAGGGTATATCACGCTTTTGATAAGCCGCGTTTCCATTTTGCCGGAAAAACGGGCCGCCGCGCTGTACGGGAGCCCAACCATTGTGTCCCGGCTGCCGTGCAGGAGCAAAACCGGAACGTTTGCCGCCCGCAGGATATCCGAAGTTTTCCGGCTTGCCGCGTTTCCAAATTTTATCCGCTGGATCAGACGGAAGAACGGCTTGAGAAAGCCGAAGGGGATACCGGTTCGGCTCCCGGCAAGGCCGCAAATCAGAGCGGCTTCTTCCTCAAAAGCGGACATGGCGGCGACGGCTTTTACCTTTGGTGAAAACTGCAGTACCTGGCAGACGATATACCCGCCCCAGGAATGCCCGGCCAGCACTACGGGGTACCCGCTCAAATCCGGGTTTGCCTCCGCATACCGGAGCGCGGCCCGTAGGTCCAACACACCCTGGGTAAACCCGCCCAGGTTTTTTCCGTCTGAAGAGCAGGTACCGGTCTGGTCGTAGGATAAGACAAGAAACCCGTTCTTCGCAAGAGTGTTGATCTCGGTCGTGTAGCTCAGGTGCCCTCCGCCCATTCCATGTACGAAGATTAAAAGGGCTTTATAGGGGGCTGTATCAGGATGGGAATAAAGGTTTCCCCGCAGTATTTGCCCTTTGTTGGACGGGAATTCCACCGGCTTTGCGGTAAGGCCGTCAAAATCATCGGCTGTAAAATAAGTCAGGTTTGGGTTGCCTTCACAGCGCTTTCCAAAAACGCCCTGCAAAATCATCCACGCAAGCCCGGTTAAGAGCAAAAACAGGATGAATAAGGCCAACAAAATCCAGATCAATACCATGATGCGCCTCCTCATTTATCCTTAAATCCAAAACCCAAAGGCCGGACTGTGCCGTTCTTTTTCAACCAGCATTGCAAGCCGGCACTCGGGTATGGGACGGGCAGATAAAAAGCCGGTGTCAGCTCAACAAACCTGCCCGTTCTCTTCGGCAGCGGGAATGGATTCGGCGGGCAAAAACCTTGCCGCACCTTCCGGTTAAACCGGATTTTTAATGATAATTCCATTATAATTTAGACAGGTAAAAAAGTCCACTTTTCATATTGTATCCAAAGAAAACGGTTGAATATATTAACCACTTTTCAAAATTAATGCGTCATAATTTCACCATTTTTGTTTTGGACAAAATTTTTCACTATAATAGTTGGTAACGGCGCCGTGATTACAAAGAACCAATATGGAGGTAATTGTTTTATGTGCGAAATGAATGAATTAATTATTTTCTGCCGCAATGTCAAACGATAGTTTACAAGAGGCGTTCCGCGCCGTAGAGGATCAGCTGATAAACAGTATGACCCGGAACATGAAAAGGCATCTTGGAAAAGAATCCGAAGAGGGTATCAGCTATGCTATGTGGCAGACCGAACAGCTTAAAGCTTTATCAGAATACCGAAAGGCAAACAAAGAAAAATTCGGCAAATATTTTTCCGAGGTAAATAGGCGGATAGACGCTGTTATTAAACAGGCATATGAACTGGGCGGGCTTGAGCAGGAAGCCAAGATACTTGAGGCGGTCAAACAAGGCTGGAAAACGTCGAAAAACACAAAAGGCGTGAGCGGGAAATTCTTCCGAACAAACTCAAAAAAACTTAATTCCTTTGCGAAATCCGTTACAAACGATATTAAAAAAGCCGAATATGCCACGTTAAGACAGGCCAATGATCAATACCGTAAGGCTATTTTTAATGCCGGAGTATATTTTAATACCGGCGCTGGAACTCTTCCACAGTGTATTGATATGGCAACCAAAGATTTCCTTTCCCGCGGCCTTACATCCATTGAGTATGAGAATGGGGCCAGGGTACCGCTTGATTCTTACGCGGAAATGGCGCTGCGGACGGCTAATACGCGGTCATATTTACAGGGAGAGGCAGACAAGCGCTCAGAGTGGGGAGTCAATACTGTTTTGGTAGGCCCGCGCGGCGCAGCATGCCCTCGATGTATGCCGTGGACAAACCGCGTGTATTATGATGATGTTTGGGGAAGCGTCCCTGTACGTGATGCTAAGTACCCGCGGCTTTCTTCTGCAATTGCCGGTGGCCTATACCATCCAAACTGCAGGGACGGGCACACCACGTATTTTGAAGGCGTGACAACACCTCCTAAACGGGTGACAAAGGCGGACCGGGAGGAAGCGGAACGGGTTTATGGGCTTCAGCAAAAGCAAAGATATAACGAAAGCCAGATCAGGAAATATAAGCGGCTTTCAAACGGCAGTATTTTCCCAGAGAACAAAACGTGGTATGATGATAAGGTAAAGTACTGGCAAAAGCGAAACCGGGAATTTATCAAGGAAAACGGGGACGTTTTGATAAGGCATACGGAACGGGAAGGGCTTAGGGGGATTACGTTTCCAACTCCTGATAATATTGATTATTTAAGCAGTTTATCAGATGGCGTTTTGGGTAATAAGCCGATTACAATATCGTCTGTTTCTTCAATTAAGCCTTTTGAATGTGAAACGCTGACAAAAGAAAGGCAAGTTCAGCTCGCAAACGTCAATAAACGGCTGCTTACAGAAATGGCAAAACACCCGCTTGGGACAGAGGGAGCCGTGTGCTTCACAACCGAAATGGAGCGGCTTACCCCTAAAACTATCATCGGAAAAGCCGGAAGCGGAAGCGTCAAAATCCCGGATTTCAAAACCCCTTATGTACTGGTGCATACCCACCCGGACGGGGAAACCTTTTCGCTTTCCGATATCAACGCTTTTATAAAGCGCGACAATCTCAAGCTTATGCTTGCCGTAGGGAATGACGGCTCGGTTTATGCTTTGGAGAAGACAAAGCCATACAGTAAAGTAAAAATCGATTTGTGTTTGAAAAGGTTAAAAACGTTTTACCCTAAACGGTTGGACAGTGTGAAAGAATACTTGGATTTCATAAATGCATTTTACAGGGAGGCAAAAAGCTGTGGAGTACGATATTACGCAGGAAGATATTCGCAGATGGAAGGATGAATTGAAAGAGCATCCAATCGACCACGCGTATGATGAGGAAGCGGAGCTGTTCGACGGAAAAGTACCAATGATACAACTTGATTCCAGACAGTGTTATCGCCTTTTGAAATATGCAGAAGGGCTTGGCCTTTTGAAGATTGACCCGGAAGAGGAAAAAAGCTGGTTTGTTGGGACCCCATAACAATACTTATATGTTTTGCTTGAAAGCATCTGTTATAAAACAGGTGCTTTTTATTTGCCCTAAACGTGTTACGGCGTAAAACTGCCACGGCTGCCGACGGGCGTAAAACGGGATAGTCATACGGACTTAAAATGGAAAGGAAGATGATATAATGGCAGAACCTAATCAGAATCAAAACCAGGCTGCGGCTACTGACCCGGTTCCGGGGAACAGCCCCAATCCAGCGCCCGCGCCCGCACAGGGCGGCAAAAATTATGAAGAGCTGTTTGATAAGCTTGATAATATCCTGTCGAAGCGCAGTGAGGGGCTTGCTAAATCTGCGCTGAAGGATAACGGGCTTGAGGATGAAGAAATTAAAACCGCTTTATCCGAATACAGAGTCCGCAAGGCCCAGCAGGCACAGGAAATTCAGAACAATCTTGCAACCCTTACATCGGAAAACCAGGCGCTTAAGGCTCAAATCCTTCAAGGGAAAATTGAATCCGCCGCAGCCAGGCAGGCGCTTGGTCTTGGCCTTGAGGCAAAAAGCGTTTCTTATCTGGTGAAAATGGCTGATCTTCAGGACGCAGTAAATGATGAAGGCGAGATTGATGAGGAAAAGGTAAAGTCTGCGATTGAAAAGGTGCTTGAAGACGTCCCGGGTCTCAAGCCTTCTGCCACACAAAATACCGGGTTTGTAAAAGTGGGAGCCCAGGGAGGAAACCCCGACCCGTCGCATGATGACCGGTTGAGGCGTGCTTTTGGGCTCAAATAAATAGGAGGAAAAAATATGGCAAATTCTATTACCCTTGCAAAAAAGTATATCCCGCTGCTTGATGAAGTTTATCAGAATGCTATTCTGACTGCCGATCTTGAGAGCGACGCATCTCTCGCAAGAGACGGCGCAAATACAAACGAAATCATTATCCCCAAAATGACCATGCAGGGTCTTGCCGACTACAGCCGTAACAGCGGTTATACGTCGGGCGTATACGCCAACACCAACTGGCTCAAAAACTACATTGATTTGGACAAGCTTGGGGGGATGAGTATCTGGAA
>CACXEO010000071.1 GCA_902766785.1 Oscillospiraceae bacterium
AATTTTCCAATGGTAGTACCAAAAATTAGAAACACGTGGTCTGAGATTTACATCACTTATTTCTTTCTTCACTTGAAACGCCCCCTTTGCTTCATAATTTATTTATATTTTACATTTTATATCTATAAATTTCAACTAATATTTTTATTTTTATTTAATTTTAATAAATCCTATAATACAAAAAACAATTTTAATAATTATAATTTATTTAACAAAATTTCCGTTTCTGGCGCAAAAGCCCAAATTAATTAACGAGTATTTCAGCAAAGGTGATATGATCACAATCGTTGGAAGCATTCATAATAACAGCTATACAGATAACAATGGGATAAAGCGGACTGATACTTATATTGACGTTAGTGAAGCATTTTTCCACAGCAAAAAAGCGGCAACATCCGGTAAATCTAATGATACATTTACTGCCACCCAAGACGATATTGATAATTTTAGTCCGGAGATGATAAACGAGGAAGAAAATCATGCCATTAACTTTGAAGAGTACGAAGAAATTGACGTCCCTGATTTTCCTGAATAACAAAAAAGGAGAGCTGATTGGCTCTCCTTTTTTCAATTGACATATTATATGTTTACAATATACATTCTAGTAATAAACACGATTTTTAATTTCTCATTAACTTATCCGGCTCGCAACGGTTAGTGAACAGGATCGTCGCTACCGATGGCGCTGTGACTGACAACAGAGAAATCCCCAATAGGGCTAAAACCAGTTTCCAGTTGATTAAAATCAGTTCCTGATGGAAGAGGACAAAATTAGTCAGTGCTGCAAGCAGACAAGTGAACAAAAACGCGATTACAAGGATTTTCGCCGCCTCCCAAAGTGATTCGGTCAGCACCAGGCGGTAAACTTCCTTTCGGGTCATCCCATTCGCCTTGAGGACGCAGACTTCATACTTCCGTCGTTCCGTCTCATGAACCCGAATTACCGTTACCATCAGAAAAACGATTACGAGGATGGCAATTGAAATAATCAGCATCACTTGCCGCGTCTCCTGAATACTGGTCGTCATTGACTCAAAATCCTGGTAACGGTTATAGGCCAAAATCTTCGGGTCTAACTTTTTGATATCGTTTTTAACCGCCGTAACTTCACTGTATCTGTAGGCGGTGACCCAGCAGGCACTCGGCGCCCATTCCTTTTCCCCCAGCTCCAATTTTTCCGCTTTATGTTCATCCAGCAGCGATTGAAGGACTTCATAAGGAACATAGATCACATTTTTCCCCGAATCGGAGTAGCTGTTCTCAATCTGCCCCTCCAACACGCCGCGGACGGAAACGGCTAAAACATCTGGCTCCGTTACAGGCTGTTCCACAACGGTGTTTTCTAATTCCGTCTCTTTGAGCTTAGTTGGCACAGCGAGGGACAAAGACAGATCCCGGCCGTCCAGCCGCTTGATTTCCAGCTCCCGCGCGAGCTGGTTCGAGAGGTAAACGCCCTCCGTCTTCGGAACAGTTTCATCAAACAGGCCCGACTTCTGATCCATCAGCTGATCTGGATAATAGGGCACGACATAATAGAAAAAGTCCTTTCCATCAATTTTGCTCCCCCAAATTTCAAAGTAAGGGATCACCTGGTCGACGCCCGACGTCTTTTTGATCTGCTTATACAGTTTACTATCAAATGACCGGTCACTCGGGTCGTATTTTGCCTGCGTTCGTTCCTTTGTACTAGTGGCATTGACCACAAAAATTTCACGGTTAGATATCCGGTTCATCAAATCCTCCTGCACAGCAACAAAATTCTGCCCAAAGTCAATGCAGAGGGAGATGAATGAGACTGCTAACGCACAGAATAAGGTGATCAATCGTTTCCGAAGTTGATTTCTGCGGCTATTCGCCCGGATATAGCGTGAATAAAATGAAGATGCTATTTTTTTTGTGGAAGGTTTAAAGACATCTTCCCTATGCTGGACAATAGTTGCCGCTGCGCTTTGAAGATGTACTTTCCTGTCCTCTATGACATAAAGGTCATCCGCACGGCTATAAATATTGGGGTCGTGGGTGGCGACCACCACCATTTTCCCTTGTTCACGGGCGATTTTCTGGAGTAGGCCAAAGACCGCATCGGCGTTCCCACTGTCGAGGGCGGAGGTTGGCTCGTCAGCAATAATGAGATCGGGATTTTTAATCAAAGCGCAGGCGATTGCCGTCCGCTGTTTTTCCCCTCCTGAAAGCTGTCTTGGGTACAAGCCCGATTTGTCGGATAAGCCGATTAGTTCCAGCAGTTCCTCAGCTTTTTCTACTTTGTTTTTCGGGGCACCGCCTGCCATAGAAAGCGAAGTCAACAGATTATCTCGGACGTTCATCGTCTCGATCAGGTTATTGTCCTGAAAAACGTAGCCGATTTTCTGTTTTCGGTACGCAGCCTTTTGCCGGTCATCTGTGAGGCTGACGCGGACACCGTCGAATTCATAGCGATGTCCAGTTTGGGATGAGAGTAAACCGAGGCAATAGAGCAAAGTGGTCTTCCCGCTTCCAGAAGGCCCGGTGACTGCCGTGACCCGTCCCCTGTGAATCATCAGCTCCCCATCCTGAATGACAATTTTATTCCCAAATGAAATATTGACATGATTGAGCCGAATCATGGAATCACCTCTTACCTTTCAGTATATCACAAACAGGGCCGCTTGTTAGCGGCCCTGCCGAATGAAAATTCAGTTTCTCATAATGGCGTCCGGTTCATACTTGTTTGTCAAAACGAGCGCAACTACAGAGGGAAGAATGACGGATACGACTGAAATCACCGCAAGCCACATCACCGTCATCCAATCGAACTGGAAGCCGCCAATCGTGTTGGAGAGAATTAGGAATACCACCCATGCAAGCAAGAGGGAGACAGCAAAAGTCCAGACCGCCTGCACCCCCATTTCAGTCATGACGAGCTTTCGGATCTCCCCCTTCGTCAGCCCGTTTGCCCGGAGCATGGCAAACTCGTACTTCCGCTTGTCGATGATATTGACGTAGACGATAGCCGACAAACACAAAATCACCGCGAGAATCGCGAGGGAGATATACAGCACAACCTTTTGCGAATTGTCCACCGACTCCATTATTGCTTCGTAATCCTGGTATTCGTGGATCACGTCAAGGTCGGGGGCGATCTCTGCTACCGCTTTTTTAACCGCGTCGATATTTTCCACGTCATCCACCATCAGGTAATACGCCCATGGCCGCCAGTCGTAGGTTTCTTTGATCCAACCCTTAGCTTCGGGATTCTTTTCATAATATTCATCGGGAATTTTATCAATTCGATTCTCTTCGATATATTGCACCATAATCGCAGAAGGAGCGTAAATCGGTGCACTGATGACAAAAGGATCAATGACACCGCGTACCGGCAAAGTAATCTGTCTTTTGACACACCAATTCCATGCCGAATCAAACTGATAGGATGTACCGTCGTCATTGGTCATCATAGAAGTGCTGATCATTCTTTTAACTGGGATCGCTACATCAATGGTAAACTGCAAATTACCTAAGTCGGTTTTATCCAATCCCATATTTTCAAACAGCTCTGATGACACGTATATTCCCTGATCAGGCGGAACCGACTGGTCGATCCACACCGATTTCAAATCCATGCTTTCATAGGAAAAATATGAGGCAACAGTATATCCCATTGGAACGATATCTTGACTAGGTTCATATAGACTTTCCCCAGTCTCTGTATTGTAATAATCGGTGGAACAAAAGCCCACCGTTCCTGTTTTGCCGAATTGGTTCCGATAGCTGATATACGTGTTGAAGGCACCTTCCTGTAAAGGTTCTGAATAATCAATATTTAATTCTTCCTCCCACAGTTCAGTCCGGTGTTTGAACATAGATACGGGACCGGACTTTTCAACTCCATCAATTTGTTGTAACTGTTCAATTTGCTCTTCTGTCAAGGATAGAGTTTCCTCTTGAAAAGCACTAACCATTGGATAATGGGGATCCCATCGCTTAGACACTACCAATTCCCGTTGTGAAATCGCTTTAAACGTTTTCTGTTGGTGTTCGGCAAAGTCTTTGATATACCCCGTACTCAGGGCTGTGAACGCAATCGACAAGGCGCAGACCGCAACTGTAAGATTTTTCAGAAACTGGCCTTTTTTACCCGTCTTGAACTGATACCGCAAGAAGAATGGCATTTTTACTTTTTCTTGCTTTTCCCATTCTTTAGGTTTATCCGGTTCGCTTTCTATGTATTTCTGCCCTTTCACAAGGACAAGCTTTTTGTCCTGAATCTCGTAAACAAGGTCGCACCGCTCTACCACAGCCGGGCTGTGAGTTGCAATCACCACCATTTTTCCCTGTGCGGCGATCTCTCCAAACAGCTTTAATACCTGTTCGGTATTCGCCGTATCCAGCGAGGAAGTCGGCTCGTCGGCGATGATCAGCTCCGGGTTCTTTGCCAGCACGCAGGCAATCGCAACCCTCTGCTGTTCCCCGCCCGACAGGGACTTGGGATCGTCGTTCTCCCGACCTTTCATCCCGACCCGGGCAAGAAGGGTTGTTACCTCTGTAAAGGAGGTGTCCGCCCCCGCGAGGGAGGCGGACATCCGGACGTTTTCTCCAACCGTCAGGTTTGGGTTCAGATTGTTCTCCTGAAAAACATAACCGATTTTTGCCTTCCGTAAGGCCCCTTTCTCCTGTTCGGAGGAGAGATCGATTTGCTTGCCGTCAAACACGAACTCGTATTTCTTGTTGGAGGAGATCAGCCCCACGCAGTAGAGCAGCGTTGTCTTCCCGCTCCCGGACGGGCCGGTCAAGGCGGTCAGCTTCCCGCTTGGAATTGTCAAATTTCCATCCTGAATGACGGCCTTTTCAAAAGTAATTTCAATACGGCTTAGCTGTAGCATGGGGAGACCTCCTTTTTGCATAGTGCTTATGACCAACTATTTAATAAGCATAACCTGTGGAGTAATTAAACCAAGTAGTCGTTGCGTTCGTCGGTGAAGTAAAGTAATGGTAAACAAGTAACTGCGGAGACGAAGCAAGAGAGATATTCATTCCCTGATAAGATAAGGAATTTAAGTACCCATAACCATAATATCCGCTCATTCTACTGGATTTTGTCAAACTAACTCCAGTGGTATGATTACTAGTTGTCAATGAATTGGTAACTACCGTTCTGCTTACACCATTAGTATCGGAGGTTAATGTTGCTTTAAAAGAACCGCCGCCTACCGTATAGGTTCTGCTGCTAGCTTTAGCCGAAGCCACAAACGCGGACGAAACCACCAGCATCGTCACGGCCAGCAGGGCGATTATCACTCGCTTAATTTTACGCGTGTCCACAGTTTTACCCCTCTTTCTTTTCAACGTCACAGATAGAATTGCGTTTCGTTCGGGTTGCTTTCTGGCCCATCGGAATCATCCCCCTTTTAAAGTATACTAAAAAGTTTCATTTTCTTGATGTTCTTATATTAACTTAATTTATGCAAAAAATCAATATATTTTTATTGTATTATTAATATTTTTTATAAAACATTGCTAATCAAAAAATATAGACCTTAATTTTTAAGTTCAATATAGCAGATAACAAAGGCGCGCGCTGGCCGGTTGGATGGAAAAAAGGGCGGCCTTTCGCCAAAAACACTGCGGAATATAAAGGTTATGATATCAGAAGCGTTAAATTATGCGGTCAACAATCTCCGCATTTTAGAACACAATCCAATCGCAGGCCTGAAACTGCCGAAAGTAGTCCGCCGCAAAATCAATGTTCTAAGTCAAAAAAGCCGAATCAAGCTGGAACGCACCAGCCTGGCTTACGACAAGACAATGAACGCGCTTATGATTTACCTTAACACCGGTCTCCGGATTGGCAAGTATTGCGGGCTGATGTGGCCGGACTTTTCCCCGAATAAGGAGTATGTAAACTTTCACGTCCTGAGGCATACCTTTGCTACCAGAGCAAATGAGCTGGGAATTGATATTCCCACTATTGGGGAAATATTGGGCCACGCTCAAAATTCAACTACGCTGAATATGTATGGACACAGCGTAGACGATCATAAAATATGGTTGCGGGAGGAGGATTTGAACCTCCGACCTTCGGGTTATGAGCCCGACGAGCTACCGAACTGCTCCATCCCGCGATATGAAATTAAAAACTTATTTACTTGCAATTTTAAGCATCTAAGAGAGGAAACAAGAAAAGTGACCTTCGGGTTATGAGCCCGACGAAGCCACACAATATTTTTGTATATTGTATCATACCCCTTATAAAAAGACAATATATTGTGCTATATTACTCACAATATTTCTGGGATTTACACCTCTCACAGATTACTTAACGGTAGAATTAACGGTAAAAAAGGGATCATGCTTTTTTCGCCTATCTACCAAAAAGTTTTTGTGGGGGTTTTTTATATGTGTAAAGTAATTTCGATAATATCCTGTAAAGGTGGTGTCGGCAAAACTACGACCGCTGTTAATTTGAGCGCTTCTATTCAAAAGGAAGGTAAGCGTGTCTGTGTTATTGACTTCGACCATCAGCACAATTTGACTATGAACTTGGGAATTGATCAGGCCAGCTTGGAACATCGGGTGACGATTGGCGATCTTATCGAAACCGCAATCAATGATCCAGATGATGATATGATGTCTGCTCTTATTGACGACAGTATTATATCAACAAATTCAGTTGACCTTATCCCCGCCACCGGAAAACTGGCTGCTCTGGAGAACATTATTCCTATGGCAACCAGCCGTGAGCACTTGCTCGACTATATTATTTCCTTTCTTAAAAGTCGGTACGACTATATTTTTATTGACTGCCATCCTGGCTTGGATAACTTTTCCCAAAACGCTCTGACTGCTTCGGATTCTGTTATCATTCCCGTAGAAGCACATGTTTTCGGTGCCGAAGGATTAGAGCAAACCGCCGCTATGATCCGGATGGTAAAACGGAGGTTAAATCCCAAGCTCAATATTGAGGGTGTGTTAATCACCAAATTTCAGGGGCAAACAAATTATTGCAAATCGGTGTATGAACAAATTGCCACGGATTTTGGGAACGACATCCATATCTACGCATACAAAATAAAATATGCTATCAAGGTAGCCGAGGCTCCTGCATTCGGATTACCGTTGATTGAATACGCTCCAAATATCCAACCTGCCGTTGCATACTTAAAGATTGCACAGGAGGTGATGCAGAATGCCTAAAGCAAGCCTTCAAGAACAATTAAAAACGATTTCCAGCAAACGGCGTGTTACTGAATCAGAGTTTGCATTCGCAGACAAACTGATGTCTCCTTCCCCCAAAGGACAGCAATTTCGAATAATTCCCGCCGATCAAATGGTAGAGTACACAGATGATGAGTTTCTGGAAATAGCGGGCAGACCGCAGCCGTTCCATGAATATGACGAAGCGAAACTCAATGAAATGGCTGAAAGCATTTTAAAGCACGGAATATTGGAACCGGTTATTTTACGCCCCATTGATAAGGGATATCAGATTATCGCCGGAAGAAACAGAAGGCGCGCCTCCATGCGGGCTGGTATTCATGAGATTCCCAGTATCGTCCGCACTGACATTGACGACGCCGAAGCAGCGTGCATTATGCTTGAAACCAATTTACGGCAAAGGGAACATCTTTCCTACAGTGAAAAAGCCTGGGCATACCGGGTTTATATGGAACTTCACGGAAAGCGGGGGCAGAGAAATGATCTTAATAAGACAAAGTGCAACGAGTGCACAAAGTTAGATACCCTTTCGGAAATAGGAAAGAAAAACGATGATAGCCGTCGGATGGTATCCTATTATATCCGACTCACTTATTTAATTCCCGCGTTGCTGAACAAGGTTGACGCCAAAGCAATCGCTTTCAAAGTTGGAGTAGCAGCCTCATATCTCACTGCGGAAACTCAGCATCACCTTGACGAACTACAGACAAAGTATGGTAAAATCAAGTTAAGCGACGTAAAAGCCGTTTCAGAATTGGAAACGTCCAAATCTGCATCTCCTGATAACATTGCAATGGTGTTCGAAAAAAGAGTAGTTTCTGAGAATACTCGCCGCGAAAGCCATAGAAACGCCTTTTCAATTAATAGAACCGAGCTGATCGGCTTTGAAGAACTTTCAAATGATGAGTTGAGGCAACTGTTTTTAGAATTTTTAGCTCAATATCGGTTTACTCATTAAAGATAAAACAGAAGGTGATAGTATGAAACAACTGCTTGTTATAGCAATAGCCATTTTCGGAATTTTGTTCTCCAGCTGTTCGAACCACGAAGAGGGCGGAATTTCATTGATTCCCTCCTCACTTGATCCGATAAGCGCGCAGTCTGAATCGGATGCGTCAGAAAGTGTATCATCAGATCATGAGATCGACCATTCTTCGGGGACCTCGTCTGAAAGTCCTAGTTCCTCATCAAGCGAAATATCATCCAGTTCTTCTCGAACCCAACAACCGGCAAAGGAAACCAGCCAAACTTCTTCTGTGGAATCAAGGCCATCCGAAAAGCCAAGCACTTCGGATACCGATTCGTCAGCGCCAACCCCGCCGCAGTCTTCAGAGAGCAGCAGCTCAACCATTCCTCCGGTCGAAAAGGATATTTATGCCTATCCGTTTGATATTGAGGCAATTAAAACCGATCTTATCCGATATGGGGTGGAAGAACTAAAGATGACCCATAGACTAACTGAACCTGACGGGACCGTTCGCACACCAGATAATTGTGCATGGCGCGCCTGTTATCCATTAACCCCAAATTGTACGAATCCAGATTTAACCCGGCGGCAGCTCTACGAAATGGTGAAATATGATAAAGAGGAATTCAACCTGAAGAATTTCACCATTTACATAAAACCGAACGGAACGAATCGCTATCTTATTTACATGCTGTATTAGTGCTGATACCTTATTATATAGTATCAATCTGAAATCAGAATCTCCCTGTCAAAACGACAGGGAGATTTTTATATATATCTCTGCCTTCGGACAGAGTGGTTTCTGACCGTCAGGCAGAAATCACAATGGAAAGGAAGAGAAAAATGAAGTTTAAAGTCCAATGCAAACGGGTTCTGTCTTTATTGACAGCGGGCGTTTCAGCGATCACTATTCTATTTTCATCTGTTTCGGTGGCGTTTGCATGGCAGGCAGAAGAAGGAGTAACCTGTAGCTCCAGATTTGGCAGAAGCCTTGTCGGCGCAGATGGTCAAAATTTTTATACACCGAGCAGTTACCCCGTCCTCATTTACGACGAAAACGGAAACACCTCGGTGAAAACAGCAACCACCACCGGGAAACCTCAAGCCTACCTGTACCTTTATACTGAGTACAATGTTGACGAACATTACGCCTACTGTTTGGAATCAGGTGTTACATTTGGCACTTCAACGGATGAATATTTCAGTTCAAGCTCCGACAATAGCCGTTTCTTTCAAAACCTCCCCCGATCTGCTCAAATCGGAATCATGCTGGCGAGTGTTTACGGCGCCCACGCCGCAAAACCATTGCCAATTTCAGGGATTAACACAGACGACTATTATTTCGCCACCCAAGTCATCATATGGGAATACCAGCAACAGCTCCGCAAAAGTCCAACCCAGATTGAAAACAACGGGCAAATTCCCTGGGACCTATACTATAACCAACTTAAAGGGCACAGTGCCGAACTGGCATACGACTGGATACTAGAGCAGATGGAGAAGCACTCAAAAATCCCCAGTTTTTCCAACATTCAGTCCTACGACGCTCCAGAATATGTTATGAAATACGACACTGCCGCAAAACAGTATAGCATCACCCTCACAGATACGAATAACAGCGGCGTTGATCTGACCGCATTATCAGGTACTTCGGGAATCACTGTTACGCGCAGCGGAAACCGCTATACCTTTACTACCAGCAATGTTATTGATTCTCCGGTCAATATCAAATACAAAAAGGACTTGCCCGTTTATGGCGAACCTTTTCTGGTCTGGGGGCGTCCAGGTTATCAGGCTATGTGCAGCGGCGTCGATGATCCGGTTCAGTTTTTCGTTAAATTCAAGACAGAACCTACCGGTACTCTCGACCTTGTAAAGAAGTCAGATCCCGGCATCTCGGTTGAAGGCTGGGAATTCAATATTAAGGGCAACGGTATTGATAAAAACGTGCGTGTTGATTCAAACGGGCATTTGTCTGTACCGGGGCTGGTAGCAGGAAAATACACCATATCCGAAATCAATCTGCCGGAATATATGATAGTCCCTCCGGCTCAGGAGATAACCATTTTGTCCGGACAGACCACCTCTGTCGAGTTTAACAATCGACTGAAACGGGTTCCTTTTCTGATATATAAAGAATCTTACAACGGTAAAAACCTTGCCAATATCCCTTTTCTTGTAAAAGGTACAACAGAAGCCGGAACACCCTGGGAACACACCTACTACACTGATTCAAGAGGAATTGTGGATGTGAAAGAAAAAGATGCGGATGCTCCGCCGGTAGGCAGCTATACCGTTTCCGAACTTGAATCGAATGTGAATATCGGATATATTTTGCCAGGCAGCAAAGACGCCGTTTTCACCTATGGAGCTACGACCGAACTGCGTTTCTATAACGCCCCTAAAATGGGAAGTCTGAAAGTAGTGAAAACAGACGATCTCAACAACCGCTTTATTGAAGGAATACCATTCCGTCTGAAAGGAACCAGTTATTCCGGAGATGAGGTGGATATCACTGTAAAAACCAATCGGGAAGGGATTGCCGAATTTCTGGAGGTACCTATCGGAAACTTTCTGCTTTATGAAAATAACGTCCCGTCCTTTTTCGTTACCCCTAACCCGGAAGAAGTAAAAATCATTTACGCGCAGACCAATGAAGAGGATATACAGAATACTGCCAAGCGGACACAGCTCAACATTGTCAAAACCAGCACCGATATGAAAAATATCGCTGGTATCCCATTCCGCATTGTGGGTATTCCTCTGGCTGGTCAAGAGTTTGCCGTGGATGAAGTCTACTTTACGGATGAGAATGGAAAAATCAGCGTTGACCTTTTAATTGGGAATTATTCCGTCATTGAACTCGACAGTGACACTACCATTGGTTATATTAAACCGGATTCACAGGATGTCACCCTAGAATATGGTACGCCGGAAACAATACAGTTTTTTAATAAGCTGATACAAAACGATATTAAGTTAATCAAAACGGACGCATTTGACGATAAGCCAATGGAGGGAATCCCATTTGGACTTTTTGACGCGGAGGGCAATCTAATTGCCAGTGGAGAAACGGATCAAAACGGAGAACTGGTATTTGAGAACGTTGGATACGGCGAAGGATACTACATTCAGGAGCTGGAACACGGGCAACCTGGATATATTTTGTCTGACCCGATTCAATTTGACGTTTCTGAAGATGGGATCACACAGGAATTTGTTTTTGAGAACAAAAGAGAGCCATGCAAAATTGGTATCTGGAAAAACGACGGATACAACAATGAGCCGCTGCCCGGCGTCCCCTTCGGTTTGTTTGACACGGAAACCGGCAACCTGATACAAAGCGGAAAAACGGATGATGAAGGGCTTCTATATTTCGATAGCGAACAAATTGTTTGGGGGATGACTGTTGAAATAAGAGAGTTGGAACCTTTGGCCGGATATTTGCCGTGTGAGCCGATCGAGGTGACGATCAACCGAGGCGATAACCTCATTGAACTCGAAGCGGTAAATCAACGTATTCCCTGCGAGCTACAAGTATTTAAAACGAATGGTATTACAAAAGCCCCTCTGCCTCATGCCGTTTTTGGCCTTTATGATGAAAACGGAACTTTGATCGAACAGCAGGAAAGTGATGAAAACGGTTATTTGGCATTCTCCCCTCAAGTATGGGGACAAAAACTGCAAATTCGTGAAATCAGCGCACCAGAAGGCTATCAACTTTCTGAACAAATCATGGACTTCGAGCTAAAGGCAGGTGATAATTTAGAGTTCTATTTTGAAAATTTCCCCGTAGAAGATTCGCCAAAAACAGGAGACGACTTCCCAATAATTCCACTCATTCTGCTTGTTATTGGCTGTGCCGCCGCAATAGCGGTATTCGTAATTTACACGAAACGCAAAAAGTAAGGAGATTACATTATGAGAAAATATTATATGTCCTACGTCGATTTTTCTGAAATTGCAAACATTACTACGGATTCCGAGCAGTTGAACCGGTCAGCGGAGCGACTAAAAGAGCTTGGAATGCTGACCGAAAAAGGGAATCCATCCACTGCTCAGCTGACGTCTCTGGCAAATTCTATTGTCCCTTCCTTTATAAGCAAATTGGAACGCAGGCTCCAACGGCGCGAAGGGGTGTATCAGACCACCCTTAACAACATCTACCGATTGTATGAACAAAAGGAATATTACGGACTATACCTTTATATAGCAATTCTTTATGGCTTTTTAGAGTGGCGGGTGCCGGAAAGACTCGCCCTACTGCCTAGTGACGCTGATACTCTAAAGGCATATTGGGGGATTTTTATTACAATGGTACAGGATGCGCTGAATACGGCGGAAAGCGAGGAGCCTGAAACGGATGCCGTGCAAGAGGAATCTCTATAGTTATATCAACGCGTGCGGTGAAAACCCTGTTGCCGATTACATAAACAAGTTAGAGCCAAAGCATCAGGCCAAGGTGTTCCATGTTTTACAGCTGCTGCAAAATCAGCCGGACATCTTTCACCCACCTTACGTCAAGGCGTTTCGGACTGAACGATATAAGGGCATTTATGAATTACGTACCCGTATTCGCCAAATGTCAAGAATACTGTTCGTGTGCACCAATGACAACTCAATTATTCTCTTACATGGTTTTATCAAAACGCACAACCGGACAACCGAACAAGCATTGGAGCAGGCCAGGTCACGCTGGCTTGCTCTAACATCCGAAAATGCCTCAAAAACAGAATTTCTGATTAGGAGGCAAAATTATTGATAAGGAAGAATTTTAAAAAACGAATTCAGGTATTCGTTTGTTTTTTGGTACTATTTATCTTTTGTTCATCCACAGCATTTGCCGCCGGTGAAGATATGTTTGTAGTTGCCGACAACATTATCCGTGACGTCTACAATCACATTGCCGGAATTTCCACGGTGCTGGCTGGGCTGATGTCCGCAGTTGCAGTCATTGGGCTGAAACTGACAAGTAACCAGCAAAAAACCGATCAGGCTTGGGACTGGTTAAAACGAATCTGGATATCGTGGACAATCATAAACGGAATCGGCGCCTTTATTGCTTACGTCCGCCCACTGCTCAGTGGTTATAACGTTCTTCCATAACAGGAAGAGGTGATGTACCATACTTGAGGGAATTTTACAAGGAATGTGCCAATGGATCTACGGCATGTTTCTTGATTTGATTGCGTTTGTCGCTAACGCATTGCTCGGCGTTATGAGCACCGACCTCGAATTTTTTGAAACAAGCGTGCCGGTCGTCATCACATTTTACAATATATTTGTGGCTGTAGGGTGGGGACTATTGATTGGCAACTGTGCGTTCCAGGCAATGAAAGCGATGTTTTCAGGATTGGGGTTCGAAGGCGAAAGCCCGGTCATACTTCTGGTCCGAACTGGTATATTCGGGTTTTTATTGGTGTTTTCCAAGCAAATCTGTGAAATTGGTTTAGGAATCGGGAAACAGGTGATTGAACTCATTGGAATACCGGACCATATTGAAATTACCATGCCGGACGAAAACAATTTCGGGTCAGTTGGTTCAAGCTGGATTTTGGTAATCATTGTAGGGTTCATATTAGGATTTCAAATGGTAAAGCTGTTTTTTGAAATCGGAGAACGCTATACGATTGTAGCTGTCCTAACCCTGCTTTGCCCCATTGGTCTTGCAATGGGAGGCAGCAAAAGCACAAAAGAAATCTGCGCCGGATACATCCGAACCTTTGCATCTATGTTAGTTATGATGGTTATGAACGTGCTTTTTTTGAGATTGATATTATCAGCCCTTGCAACTATGCCGGGAGACGCACTTGTATTGCCCTGGTGTGTTTTGGTAGTCGGGCTCGCCAGAGTGGCACGAAAAGTTGATAATTTAATCAGCAAAATCGGGCTTAACCCGGCGATTACCGGTGATCCGCTTGGACATGGAGGACATGCCATGGCCACAATTATGGCAGTAAAAAGCATTGTTTCTGCTGTCGGAAGCAAAGGCGGCGGAAAAGGAACGGGGCCGAAAGGCGGTGGAACGTCGGCACGCACCTACGGAGGCGGCACCTACCCGCAGAACCGCAGCTCAGCTTCTGTTGGGGGAATGCGATCGGATGTATTTTCACAGGCTCAAGCCAATCAAAACGCACAAACCAACCAGACGAACCGTTTTGGCGGCAATTCCGCTTTCACAAATGCGCAGACGACACAATCGTCAAGATTTGGAGCGCCAAATACTACGGCAGGCAAAACGGGAGCGTCAAATTCCAATGTGCATTTTGGCGCTGCGGGCGTCACCGGTGTAAACGCAAACCGTTTCGGTGCAAAGGGTATGTCACCGCGAGGAGCAAAAGTCGGGATTCCAAAGAAACCGGACGCTAAACCCGGAGCCAAACCTTCTCCTTCAAGACCTGGAGCTCCAAAACCCGGACAATTATCAAAGACGAAAACCGGTCCTGCTATGAGGCCGTCTCAATTTGGAACCAGAGCATTCCCGAAAGCGCAAAATACTTTTGGCAGCATTCCTATAAAACGCCAAGATCCTCCCCCGGTTCCGGAACCACCATCCATTAAAGGCGGTGAGTCGGATGGCTAAAAAAAGCGGGATGGAACGTGTCGGGGATCTCGCCCAGCTTGCAAAAGCTCTTAAAGACATTATTAAAGCTGCACTGCGCGGCGGATGGCATGCTGCGCTCATTGCCGCGCTGAAACACTACTGGATTTATCTTGTACCAATCGCCATTCTCATACTGCTGATTCCCATTATCATTATCTGCTGCCTTCCTGCCATGCTGTTCGGGTTCTCGGGGTCGGAAGATAAGGATGTCAATGCAATGACCGTTCAGGCCGAAACTATAAAAAGCCACTACGATCAATATGACGCCTATTGCCGACAGAGGGTGGCAGAGATAGAAACTGAAATCGCCAATGAAAGCGATTCAGAATCTATATCCTATGAACTAACTGTCGAGGGTTCTCCAATGGATGTAGACTGGTTTATTGCGCTTCACTCGGTAAGCTGCGGAAACGATCTGCGGCTAATGGATGAGGAGAACATCAAAGGGTTTGTTGCAAAAACCATTCCGTATAACTTAGTAGAAAAAGAATCCGATTCCTCTGGGTCTGGCAGCAGTGATTCTGGCGATTCCACGCATGAAAGCAGTGAAATTCAAGAGGATTCATCTGACGCGTCGGCCGCCTATCTGTTGACGATCACCTATTTAACACCACGGCAGTATTTTGATACCTATGAGTTTTCTGATGAAGACCGTAACTGGGTGGAACTAATGCACAAGACGATTTCCGAAGGGGGCGCTATTCCTCCCGGCGAATTTGGAGCACTGTTTGAGGATTCCGACTGGCGTTACAATATTACTTCCGATTATGGTTACCGCATTGACCCAGTTACCGGGGAAAGGAAACTCCATAAAGGCGTTGACATTCAAATGCCCTCAGGAACACCCATTTGTGCTGTGGGTTCTGGAACCGTAACAACCGCTAGGTATAGCACCAGTTATGGCTACCACATCATTGTTGATCACGGAGCCGGGCTTCAAACTTTGTACGCACATTGCAGCGAGCTTCTTGTTACAGTCGGCGACGAGATCGCACAGGGCCAATATATCGGCAGGGTTGGTTCTACTGGTGACAGCACTGGCTGCCACTGCCATTTTGAGGTGCGAGTCAACGGACAGTGTGTTGATCCGATGGGCTATTTGCCATAAGAAAGGAAGATTGATTTTTGGAGCCTAACGTGTTTATTCCGACAAACTATACAGACGCGGGTAAAATATTGGGGATTTTCTATCCTCGAAACGCACTGGAAGCCGTCATTTTAGGAGTGCCGTTAACACTCCTTACATTATTGTCCTCCCCTTTTGGACTAACCGCCACAATTATTATCTGTGTAACGATTGTCGTTCCTGTTTGTGGATTCTGCCTTTTTGGAATTCACGATTACAGTCTATTTACATTTGTCCGTATCTATTTTATCTGGCGTAAAACTCGCCGTATTTTGATTTACAGAGGTGTGCAATGGGAAAACAACTCAAGGAAGCCACTGACAGGAAAGGTATCCTGTCGAAAGCAAAGGAAATCAAGAACTTGATTTCGGGCAAGGTCAGTGCCTCATCACAAGAGGAGAACTATCCTTATGGCTCACAAAGCATGGTTCCCGTCAAACTCTTAAAAGACGGCTTGATTTATACAAGCGACGGCCGCTGCATTAAGGTTTTGGAAGTCCTGCCGACAAACTTTTATTTAAAAACCGAAGCCGAACAGAAAAATATCATTTATTGTTTTTCCTCCTATTTAAAGGTTGCGCCTCCCAATACACAGATTTTAATTCGGACACAGCGGGCGGATATCGACGCTTACTGCTCGCAAATGGAAGAGCATTACAACCTTGAAACCAACCAAAGTTGCCGGGAAATGATTCTTGAAGATGCAGAAATGGTGAATTATCTTGCAAACTATGAGGCGGTCACCTACCGTTTTTATATCGTTTTTGATTACACCGGCACGTCTGCCAATACCGAAGATATCGCCAAAGAGATGTCGGCGCAGGCAGACACGGCATATCAGTATCTTGACTACTGCGGCCTTGAGGTAAAACGGCAGGAAAATTATGATGATTTCCACTTGAGACTGCTTTACAGCATTTACAACAAGCAACGTTCCAAAACACTGAACCTTGACTCGCTGTCCGATCAGCTTTCAGCCGTTTGCTGCGAATCAAATATTTCTGAATCCGGACTGGATGAACAAGACCGGCAGGGGATGTTGACATTAAGCGACCTGCTGTCACCCACGCAGATGGACTTAACGCATAAAGACTACCTTTTGATCGACGGCGTTTACCATTCTTATCTGTATTTGTCCGGCTATGGATATCCGACTGCAAAGCTGGAACGGGCATGGCTGTCCCCGCTGGTTAGTATGGGAGACGGTATTTCGCTGAGCTTTTTTCTGAACAGGAAACGGAAAGAACAGATCATCCCGAAAGTCTCAAAAACAACAATGCTCAACCGTTCGCGGATGCGGGACGTCGGGGATACCCGTTCCGACTATGAAGAGCTTGACGACGCCATCAATTCAGGAATCTATATCAAAGACCAGTTGAATCGGGCAAACGAAGATTTTTTCTATATGGAAACCCTGATTGAAGTCACTGCGCCTGACCTGGAGACCTTAGCCAGCAAAATACGGCAGGTTGAAACGCTCTGCGCTTCAATGGATATGATAGCAAGGCGGGCCGACTACAAGCAGGAACAATGTTTTCTCTCTATGTTACCGTTAAACAAGCTGGACAGCGATATCGAGATAAAAGCCAAACGCAATATCCTAACATCCGGCGCTGCCACCGCGTTCCCGTTTACGTCTTACGAATTATGTGACGACAAAGGAATTTTTCTGGGGATTAACCTGCATAACAATTCAAATGTTATTTTGGATATGTTCAATTCCAATTTGTACCTCAACGGAAATCTTGTTGTGTTTGGAACGTCCGGCGCAGGCAAGACCTTTTTCTGTTTATTGCTCGCCATGCGGCTGCGGATGGCGGGAGTACGGGTTATTATTATCGCCCCGGAAAAGGGGTTTGAATACCGTGACGCCTGTCAGGCAATCGGCGGTAAATATATCCGGCTTGCCCCAGGATCGCAGGATCGCATCAACATCATGGAAATCCGCAGGACCACCCTCGATATTGACAATGATTTGTCCACTGCATCGACCCGTAACGATTCGGTTTTGATGGATAAAATAAACCATCTGCGGATTGGGCTTTCCCTTTTGTGCTCGAACCTGACGCCCGAAGAACGCTATTATCTTGATACCGCTGTGATCGAATGCTATCACAGTTTTGGATTTACGGCGGACAATTCCAGTCTGCTGCAAGACAATGGCAATTTTAAACCCATGCCGGATTATACCGATCTGATTCCATTTTTGGATCAATACCCAATTCTCAAAAACGTAACAATGACGCTGCAAAGGCTCATCCATTCCGGTCTTGCAGGGCAGACAAATGTTGATCTGGACTCCCAGTTTACCGTGATTGATATTTCAGATATTGGAGCTGAATTTCTCCCTTATGGCATTTTCATTGCAACCGAGCTGGTTAAGGATGAAATCAGCCGATCGAGGGTTATCAAAAACGCCGTGTTTGGTGATGAAATATGGAAAATATCCAGCATTGAGGGCAAAGGAAACGAACAGGCAACCAACTTTATCATTGAGGTAATTAAAACAATTCGTGGGTACGGAGGCATTTTTGTCACTGCTACACAGAATACCATTGACTGTTTTGCACTTCAGGGCGGAAAATTTGGTGACGCCCTTTTGGGAAACAGCCGTTTAAAACTCATTCTGCAAGCGGAGGAAGCAGAGGCGTTAAAACTCAAAGAAAAGCTGGGATTGTCTGACGAAGAAACGGCGCAGCTGACCAGGTTTGACCGTGGACAAGGGCTTTTGATCGCCGGAAAGAATAAAATTGCGGTAGAAGTTCGGGCGTCACAAACAGAATACGACCTTATCACGACCAACCGCGCTGATCTGGAAAAAAGAAAGTCAAACCAATAGAAAGGAGCCGCCATGCAGATTGAAAGCGAGTGTAATAAACAGCTTTTGGAAATCAACCGTCAATTAGAATCCTGTTTTCTGCAAATTGAGGACATTTTGCTGCATCCAAAGTCTGAAAGAAAAAGCAATGACTTGTTAAGTGTAACAGCGCATCAGCTGGAATTGACCTGTATTGAATTACGCAGGCTTTGTGAAACAACACGTCCCCCAAAAGCCATGCCTCAAGCCAGAAATCATTTTTACAACAAAGCGATTTACGGTGAAGTTACCTTGATGGATACAGGATGGCTCCACATTAAGCTGAACACACTGCTGCCGCATTATAAAATCCTCGGAGGTACGCAATACATTACCGACTGCATCACACGGCTTTTAGATAAATTTTCAGAATCCGGCGGAACAATTCCAATGTTTTCAAAAGCTTTTCTGGCAATCGTCGAGCATTGTCCGGTGGATTGCAGCGAAGCTTTTGATCACGACAACAAAGGGTTTAAATCTGTCCAAAATGCACTGAAAGGGAGACTGTTCCCGGACGATAACCAGTTTGAGCTTTCACTGGGACTTTTCACCGTTTTAGATGATGATATGTGCTGCCACATCTATGTCCTTCCCGATGAGGAAGCCGGGGATTTCTTTTACTTTAAATCCCATCCAGCCCTATGCGGTTTTCAGTAAACAGACGGATGGATAGAATCTGGGCAATTTCGGATCAACAAGCATCCGGAAAAGCCTTTTGCTTATGGGATTCATGCTCTTTTTTATCCATCCGTTCGACAAAGAACAAGCAGGCTTACATAGGGGTATGCGGTTTATGGTTTTTTCAAATTTGGAGATAGATGTATTACGGCTGACGGCATGGTGCAAAGATTTGACAGTCCGGTGCGGACAATACATCCCGGAAGAGATACCAGAATTTTTACGGGACTATGGGTATCTTCGCAGAAGCAGAAGCGGGCAGAGTTACCGTGTAACACAAAGCGGTTACCGTCTGCTGGAATCCGCAGGATACTACTACGAACCGGATCTGCAATACCGCGGACAGGGCCCGGCATTAACCCGCCGGATTCAGATGTCAGAACTCATGTTGTTTTTCATGCGCCTAGGGATCAACGTATTTGCAGAAGAACCATCTACCGAGACGCCGGATATGACGTTTCTTCCGGCCTTTTCACTCCGAAGGAAAAAGTCATCCAACATTTTAGGCGGCACCCGGTTTACAGGGTTTCTTTACACGGCTGAATACGCCTTTATACCTTATTATATAGCGCCGGAAAACGACGGAATCTATCCGGGTACCGAACAATCCATGTTTTCCGCATCTGGTTTGCTGTCCGGCCGTACGCCCTTCGTTCTTTATACAGGCGCTCAAAGTCTTGAAGAACTGATTGCCCTCACCAAAGGCCAGCCCGCCATACGCAAAACCAAATCGACAACCCTATCCTTCGATTCGGCTGCCGTATTCTTTAACTGCCCGGTGTGCTACGTTCCGTTGTCCGGGCTTGGGTTGAGGCAGCTTCGGATTTTATCCTGCCAAAATTACCGTCAGCGATTAGCAGAACGGATTTTGGGAGTCGATTATCTGCCTGGCCTTCATCAGTCTGACGCCAGGCATCAGAAAACGAATGACAATTATTTAATCGGTATCGACTGCAATCTTAAACAGTTTGAAATGGTATCTCAGGCACTTCCCGCCTTTCACCTTATTGTTTTAGAGGAGCAAATCCCGGCAATCCGCAAATTCATGGCGGGTAAAAACGCAACCTTACATTCTATTCGTATCAGTGCTGCGGAGCATGTGCTTGGTTTAAGCAGCGAACTGATGAACAACGACTGGAATCCATTTCAGACAGAGAAGGGAGATTATTTAACTGCCCCGCTTAGCCCCGCATATCGAAAAGCTCGAACAAAAGATTGAACGCTTCTTCCGGAAAAACAAAAAGAGAATCCCCCACTATCTTGGGATCGGGTTTCTGATTCTATATTTTTATGGGATGTTCATTCACGCGGTTTCCGCTGGGATTGACAGCGTTTACGGAAGCGGTGCAATCCATACGACGGTTTCATGGGACCCGTTTATCAATATTCCATCCATTTTTACGCCAACCGGCTTTGGTATTACAGCCGCTATTGCCATCCTTTATTGCCTGTTCACCAAAAAAGGAATGTCTTTTTTGTCCGGTTCAAAGGCAGTCAAAGACAAAGAGCGAGGAATTGAACTGCTTGCCGAGGGTACGCACGGCACCTCCGGATGGATGGAATCCAAACGCATCAGAGAAGTGTTGGAAACAGGGTATTTACCGGAGATGACCTCCACTATTTTTGGGAAGCTGCCGTCCGGGGAATATGTCGGAATGAAAGACCTGCACGGTATGAACAAGAACATTATTCTGTACGGCGCGCCTGGAACCGGTAAATCACGCGGCTTTTTTATGCCTTTCATTATGAGCGCCGTCAAACGCGGCGAGTCGCTTCTTCTGGTGGACACAAAAGCTGAATTTTACGAGCTGTTTTCAAAAACGCTTGAAGAAAAAGAGCATTACTTTGTCCAGGCATACAACCTGCTTGACCTGCTTGCATCAGACGGATGGAATTTCATGACGGACTCTGCCAAAAACACCAACCTTGTCCAGAACGTAGCGGAGGTCATAATCCGTAATACTTCCAGTGATTCCGATAAAAACGATTTCTGGGCAACTGCTGAAAAAAACTTGTTAATGGCATTGATTTTGTACGTTCAAACCTTAACCTATCCCGGAAGCGATACGCTGCTTCCTATCGAAGAACGAAGTCTCGGAGCGATTTATAAAATTTTATCAACAACCAACGTCAATGAACTGGACGCCCGTTTCCGCGCTTTGCCCTCCGACCATCCGGCGTTGCCGCCCTACGGCATTTTCAGGCAGGCCCCTCACAACATCTGGGGAAATATTTTTATCGGTTTGGGGTCGCGGTTAAACATTTTCCAAAACAAGCTGGTTGATTCCATTACCAAACACAGCGAAATTGACCTCACCCGCCCCGGCCGGGAAAAATGCGCTTATTTCTGCATTATTTCCGATCAGGATTCGACCCTCCAGTTTTTGAGTTCTATGTTCTTTTCCCTGCTTTTTGTAGAACTATTTGACTTTGCCCGACAACAGCCAAACCGGCGTCTGCCAGTTTGCGTCAATTTTGTACTTGACGAATACTGCAACATTGACCTGCTGGACAGCAAAAAAATATGGTCTGTGGCCCGGTCACGCAACATCAATATTCAAGCTGCCACGCAAGGGATCGCACAGTTATCAAACCGATATCCACATAATGAATGGCAGGAGATCGTAGGCGACGCAGACTATCAGATATTTTTAGGGTGTAATGATGTAATGACCGCCGAATACATATCAAAATTGTGCGGCGACACAACTGTCCGGGTGAACAATTCCAGTTCACCGATGCCCCCGCTTTTTTCCCCGCTGCTGACCTCGACACGTCCCTACACACAAACGCAAACCTCAGCCAGAAGACCGCTGATGCTGCCGGACGAAATCAGGCGGCTTCCGAAGGATCAGCTTATTCTAATCATGCGGGGCGAACAACCGCTAAAGCTTCAAAAGATCACCCCGGAAGAAATTCCGGAGTTCAAGAAAATGGTTTCCTGCAAAGCCACAGACCATATCCCGGAGTGGCGGCAAAAGGAAAATGAACAACATCGTGCAGCTGGTGCACAAAGTGATTCCCCGACACTATCTTATCCAGTCCCTCATGCAGATACCGAGGATGAGTACCTGCCAGACGCGGAAGAGTTAGATTTAAATTCACCATCGATCCCATTAGGTGAAGGCATTGACTGCAAAACCATACAGGAAGTGTCACCAGATGAGATCTAAAGGAAAGGGAACGAATCATGAACAACCGGAAATTTAAAATCAGCGATGTGGTCAATGAGGACTTTTTGAAATTTCCTCTGGTTTTACTTGCCAATCGGCAGTACCGGGAAATTTCTTTAGAGGCAAAATTCGTATACTCGTTGCTTTTAAACCGGCTGACTCTTTCCCAGCGCAATGGCTGGACCAATAAGGACAATGAGGTGTACTTAATTTATACCCGCGAGGAAGCCGCGAACACGCTAAATATATCCTACAAAAAAGCTATTTCAGCGTTCAAGGAGCTAATCAAAGTCGGCCTGCTGGAAGAGCAGCGCCAAGGGCGGGGGTATCCCAACCTGTTATATCTCTTGAAAGCCGAGCTTGACGACGGGCAGGCAAAAGAGTTTTCCGATCGCTTTGAGGGCACACCGATTTCAGAAGAATCCAGAGAATCAGCTGGATATGACGAATCCGCAGTTCAAGACATGCCAAAAGGGCAGATCAAAACATCCCAGAATGGCATATCTGCTTATGCGTTTTCGACAGATCTTGAACTGCCGGATCTGCCGTCAATAAAGAATAATAATAAAAAAACTGACCGTAGTAAGATTGATAAAAGTCCGTCTGCCCTCCCTGACGGACATACCGACCGTGAAACTCTAGAACAGATATTAGAACAATGCGAGCTCGGAATATTTGACGATACCACACGGCTTATCTTCCAAAACGCCATTGAGAGGCTGTTTTATTCGGATCAGCTGCGTATCGGAAACGCTACGCTTCCACAGGAGAAAGTACGCAGCTACCTTAATTTGCTCAACGGAGAAATACTGGCCAGCGTTTATGACACCTTAGCTTGTCTTCTTATTGTTATAACTGCACTATTTACTATATGTACCGCTGCCGAATACGTACTACAGAAAACATTTCCGATTCTAACAGTTACTGTACCAGTTCGGACTAGTTTTTCGATTGATCCAAATACCGAAACTGTGTTGTCTTCAGATATCCCAATCATAAACCAATCAAATATTGATGTAAGAATAGGTGTCTCCGGCGAATGTGCGGATAATACGGATACAATTCTAATTTCTCCAGACACTTATACCGACTGGTCGGTACTGGGAGAAGACGAAACCAGAAAGGGAATTGCCCTGGGTTTGAAACAGGAGGACGAAACGACTATCTGGCTTTCTGGAAATCCATCTCCTGACGGAGAAATTGAGCTTGAAGCCAATGGCCATACCAACTGTTCCTTTGATATTCGTTCCGGGTTTGCGTGGAGTACCCCTTGTACCTTGGAATACCAGATACATCTGACCGTTTGTGCTGTTGAGCAGCCAGGCTCACCTATTTGGTTTTCCGATGTGGAAGGGAATAACCTTGGAAATGATATTTATATTGCTGTATTAGAATATGCTCCTATCACGAGTGCTCCTCGATTTAGCAACGTCCAGCTCATGATTGAAGACGGTTCCAGCGATTTCATTGTTGACCCCTATGGATTTCCGCGATCCACCGCCTATTTCGAAGGTTCCGGGATTCAATATGGGATGACAGTACTGGAAGATATGGATGAAACAGGTGCCTATATTTATAGTTTTGTTGCTTCAGGATTAGAAAGGACAAGTGGAAGGTTTACCCCAATAGAAAAAGAACTTCCGGAAGGAGTTCCGATCACCTGTAATGCAGAGCTTGATCCGGAAAGGAAATATATCATTGTAGCAGAGAATATTCATCCGGTAATGGTTTCTAATTCTTTTGGGGATTCTGCGGTATTAAATATTCATTTTGTGGTTTTAGCTAGATAACAAAAGGGCGGTATTTTGCCGCCCTTTTATCCGCATTTTGAGCTATATTAACTGTGAGCAATATTTTTGACTTTTAAACCTTTCAAAAACAAATGCAGTTAATCGACTCAAATAATGGATAAGAAACAAATAACGTGCTATAATCAAAGTGAGACATTGTTAAGGGACCATTTAATAGTGTTATTAGATATTCATCCCGAAGAATTTATCACTTTCGGTTGGTGCATTTCCGGAAGCTATGAATGGAAACAGGGAAATTAAAGGGGCGGACGCTCTGCCGTATTCTGTTCTGATTGATCAACGTTATTATCACGACCACAGCATGGCGAAAGAAGAACAGAAAAAGATGTTCGAGGAGTTATTCGCTGGGAACCCGGAAGCTTATGAGAGCATCTTCAAACAGAGTTTTCAGTATCGCTTTTTGGACGGTATGAGGTGATTGATCCGCCGGAGTATGCTGCTTTTACCTACAAAAAGTATCAGGGAAAAACCGCCCGATTACTGAAGTGTGCTATTCCGAAACGCATGAAAGAAAAACACTTCGGGTGATACGCTGCTATCGGGAGGATATTCCTTACATGGTTACAGGCGTTTTTGACGAGTCGTTGGAACTTTCGTCAGGTGATCTTGTTCCCTGGGTCGCTTCATCGTTGAACATGACAGAGCATTATCTGAACGGCAAGTAGTCATAAATTATTATTTTACAAAAGGGGATGATTCCAATCAAACGCATGGTTTCTTTATGGATCAGTTGTATTCTTATGCTGTTGTCCGCAGGTTGTACGGGCGATCTCGTTGAGTCGGAAATACCAACGGCACCGAATGCGGTGGTCCCAACGGTTTCAAGTGATATAAGCGCTGCTTCCCGCGGGGTCTATTTCCCTTATGATATATATAATGGATGTAACGAACGCCTATACTTTATCGATTATGCTTTTGCCTGTACGCTGAATCCGGAAAATGGGAAAAAAACAATTATCTGTCAAAAGCCTGGCTGTCCCCATAAGGATGAAACATGTGATGCGGCGATTGGTGACATCATACTCCCATCTGAAGATAGGATTTATTATTTCTATACAAAAGGGGAACAGCAAAAAGTCGTTTTAGGTTCCTGTGGTTTAAACGGAGAAAATAGGCAGGACATCATCGAGCTTTGGGATGGTACAACCAACGACCTGTATGAATCCTATCTGGCGGGCGGGCATATCTACTGCACCAGACATACTTTTAACAGCGCCCAAATTTATGACATTGACCTGTCTGACAACACCTTGTCCATCTTGGTCAACGCAGAGAACGAGTCAGGTGTTTTTGCACATATCCTTGATGTGGTAGACGGCATACTTTATTATCAGATAGATTATGCGGATCGGTCGCTGGCGGATAAAAACGACCCTGCTGTTCTCGGGTTTAATCATCTTGGATATCCCGAGTGGTACCAGGCCTATTCAACAGGCACATCTATTTTCCGCATGAAACCAGGCGGAGAACCCGAACTCTTGAAAGAGGATATCATGGCCAGCAGCTGGAGCAACGGGGACAGTGGATGCGTTTATTATACTTCTCCAGACAAGCGCAGCATTTTTCAGTATGACCTGACGTCTGGGACGGAGCGTCTGGCGTATACAGGGGAAGGTCCTTATGAAATCAACCCATATACTTACGATGATATTGTATTGATTCGGTCAAAACACAAGGATGAGCCAACGGCAAAACTGTTCACACTCGATCTCGTCAACGGAGAGCTCCAACCTGTGACAGTTCCCATTGATGGACAGGAACAGGAATTTTTTGATTTGTGTCGTTATGCCACATCCACCAACTATTATATTGTTGCCTATCGTTTGAATGATAACGGGGCGTTTCAGGGAAGCTGGGAACTTGCCATCGCTCCAAAAGAGCAGTTTAAAGACCGGTCTTGGGATATTAGCGATTGGGCTATCTTACCAGAGAGTTAATAAGAAAAAGGGCGCATAAAATGCGCCCTTTCTTGTTGCTATTCTGTAATGCCATAGTCCTCGTTAAAGGTTGAATTGCGGTCCAGATGGTACTGGCTTAATACATAGCCATCTTCTTTCCATTCTTTGATCCATCCTTTTACATGGCCAACAGGCAAATAACCATCGCTCGGCCAATCCAGGCGAATAGGGCCATAAGACTCCAAAATAATGGGAACGCCATTTCTTAAATAGATATCATAAACGACGTGTTCAGTTCCTAAATCATATTCGACTTCAAACTGAAAATAGGCGTCTCCGGCATATATTTTGTTATCATTGTAAATACAGTACTCACCATCACGGGCGGCTTCATCTAAACCTTTTATCGTATAAACCTTGTCAAAGAACCCGAACAAAGCAGATAAAATGGTTGTAAGAGTGTTTCCAAAAAATCTTTTAAAATAAGTAATGATTTTTGGAGTCTGATCAAGGCTGAACCCTAAAAAGTCAATACTTTCTCCTTTTTCAGCAGCAAGAGATATGCTCATAAGCACCGCCCAAAATTTTGCCAAAGTATTAGGTAATAGGCTAAGAACTGTTATAAAGGCTTCTTGTCCAAAATTAACTCGCTTGACTATATCCGGTGTGAAAAAGACTTCCTTATTCAGCTTAACTTTTGTTGTCTTATAGTCAGGTCTGTTCGGCAAAACCGACTCCAATATTTCTTTACCTTCTGGATCAGAATAATAAGAGTAATAATGTTGCTTTCGCATTCCTTGCGCAAAATCGTATAAAGCTGAAACTTTTTCAATATCAGTTACTGTGTTTAATCCGTCTGGAGTTGGGTAGTATTTTGCTATCAAGGTTTGCAGCGCCGTTAATCTTAATTGTTCCTTATAAGACAAATATTTTTCATCTGGAGTTAATCCATCAAGATTTTTTCCTACAATGACAATCGCTTGTTTGAGTAAACCGGCATAAGCTTCTTCAACTGCTTGCTTACTAAAGTAAGTCTGTCCTGAGTAGCTTTGTGGATCATTAAAGATATAGTTATAGTCATCATATCCAATAAGTACCAGGCAATGCTCCGGTGCAATCCAGTTGTAAGCAGTCCCGTTGTAATACAGTGGTCCGGTATAACGCCATTGCCGCATACCGCTTGTTGCCCATAAAATAACTGGAATGTCGTTGTCGATATATTCCGAACAGAGCGTTGTAAGTGGTACATTGTGCAGTTCTTTTGCTTCGTAAAGTGTATGTTTTAAAATGGCATCCAGCGCTTTTTTAATAACCGGTGCATAACAGCCGTAATCGTCCTGCCGTGGATCGCCGCCAAACGCAACATTGGGATGAAAGTTGTTCCGAGGTGCTTTTTCAAGATAGTAATCAATAAAGTCGTCAACCGTGATATTGTTTTTGGCATATTGGAGTGCCATAACAGCACTGACACTTTCACAACCACTGGGATAACCGTTTTTTTGTGTGATATGCGGTACATCGTTGATGATTTTAGACTTTCCAGTAGGCGTCTGCGGCGGCGTATCGGTATTGTTTTCCTCAAAGATGCGGATTTCAACCCCCTTGATGTTGTAGCCGTCCAGTCCTGCATACCCACTGGAATAATCCAAATCTCCGTCGAGGTTGTACTTTGCTTTAGTGCTTTCCATCCATTCGCGGGTTGCATTGCTGACCCATTTCAGCCAATGGTCGTTCGCGTACACGCGGTACATCACCACAATGCCCGTGTCCAGTTTTGCACCGTCGCTTTTACGGTAAACCTGAATTCCCAGCCGCTGGATAGGCTTTCCTGCAGAACCAGCATAAGCGCTCGTGGCCGTGTCGTCACTTCGCACAAATGGATAATAGTCGGATTTCCCTGCATTTTTTGTCCGGTAATAGAGGTAATAAGGTTTTCCCGGAGTCTGGATACGGATACCATCCATGTGGTCTGCTGTTGCCTTTTGAGTGAAGGTGGTCCAGTTTGCAGTATTGTCCACCATATAGCTCAAATCAGGCAGGGATTCCGTACCTGGAAGAGGGCCAATCGGCTCCGAACTGCTGCTACCGGAGAAAAGCCGAATTTCCAGCCCGTCAATATTCTGCCCCTGAACACCAGTATGACCGCTTTCGGTATCCAAAGTACCCATTAAGTTGTACTGGGTGTGAACATTTCGCATCCAATCCGGGTCTGCGTTACTGACCCATGGCTGCCATTGTCCGTTAATACGCGCCCGGTACATGACTACGACCCCAGTTGTCAGCTTGTTTCCGCTTTTGTCAAAAACATATACACCGAAACGTTGAATTGGTTTTCCGGCGGAACCTGCGTATGCAGCTTCCGAAGTATCAACACTGGACACATCGGAATAATAATCGGTTTTGCCCTCGTTTTGTGTTCGATAAGAGAGATAGAACGGCAGGCTTGGATCGGTTTGAATTCGAATACCATCCAATCGGTTTGCAATAACAGTTCCAGTAAAATTAGTCCAGTCAGATGTATTTTCAATCATATACTTTGTGGACATATTGATTTCCTGGCCTTCAAAATCATCAGGAGTTGGAGCTACAGAATCCTCTTCAAAAACACGAATTTCAAGCCCTTGAATATTTTTACCAGTGATGCCTGTGAAACCATTTGATGTATCCAGTGAGCCGCCAAGATTATATTTTCTCTGCATATCCCGCATCCAGGCGCCAGTTGCATTACTCACCCACGGCATCCAAGCGCCGTCTACCATAGCACGGAACATGACAATAACGCCGGAGTCCAACTTGGTTCCACTGTTATCATAAACCTGAATGTTAACGCGCTGAATTGGTTTTCCGGCAGAGCCCGCATAAGCGCTGGCCGATGCATCAGAACTTTTTACATAGGGGTAATAATCCGTTTTTCCTTCATTCCAGGTGCGGTAGTAAAGATAGTATGGTTTTCCTGGGGTTTGAATTCGAAGGCCGTCCATTCGGGTAACAGTCTGTCGATTAAATGTTGTCCATGACGACGTGTTATCTACCATATAACTCAGAGATGGGTTTGCCTCCGTACCCTCAAAGTTTTCACCGCTACCGCTGTTTTCGCCCTCCTCATAAACCAGAATTTGTATTCCTTCCACATTCTTTCCGGTCTTACCAGCAAAAGAAGCGGTAGAACTCATGCCGCCGCTTAGGTGATACTTGTCGTAAACACTTTCCATAGCGCTTTCTTCTGCATTGCTGACCCAAGGCAGCCAGGTGCCTTCTACCTTCGCACGGTACATGACGACAACACCGGTCACCAATTTGGTTCCGTCATTTTGATAGACCTGAATCTGAAGCTGCTGAATCGGTTTTCCGGAAGAACCGGCGTAATCGTTGACATTACTCTTAACATAAGAATAATATCCTGTTTTTCCTTCGTTCCAAGTGCGGTACTGTAAGTAATATGGGCTATTTGCGCCTGTTTGAATTTTAATGCCGTCCATTCCTGTCAGTACGGTACCGTTAAAACTTGTCCAGCTTCCGTTTTTCAAATACGAAAACTGAATATTTGATGTGACTGCGCTCAATACTTTACCTCCTAAGATTTTCACGAAAAATATACTCACCAAATTTCTCTTTACACGGCATACCCCTCCTATATTTACGATTTGTCTGTATTATACCTCACCATTAGTGAAGTTTCAAGCCTTTTTGTTACTTTTTGTAAATATTCACAAATACCAATCGGCTTTTTAGTGATATATTTACGTTTTATAAACAAAATACGATTATATACTTACTATTCGAGAATTTAATGATTATTAGTGAGTTTTTTTAGGATTTCGCTTGCAACAGTTAACAATTTGTGATAATCTATAATAGAGGTGATCATAATGATTGGAAAAAAATTGAGGGAGCTTCGCAAAGCTAAAGGCCTATCACAAGTACAACTGGGCGCTGAGTTTGGTCTTTCAGCCTCTTCTATTGCTATGTGGGAAACCGACAGGCGCGATCCGGATATTCAAGCATTGATAAAACTTTCTGATTATTTTGGAGTGAATTTTAGTTACTTTTTCGATACCGAGGATGTTCCAAGTCATATAGACGTAGAAAACATTTCAAAACAAATCAAGGAGGAGACTGAAAAAGCAAGTGATCTCGATATACAGATGGCATTATTTGGTGAGAAAGTAAATGATGAAATGTATCAGGAACTTAAAGAGTTTGCAGTCTATTTAAAATTGAAGGACAAATTTGGGAAGCTAGAAAAATAGCCGTTCACTATCCTTCCTAAAAGGCCAAAAGGTTGCATGTAAACATGCAACCTTTTAAAATAAAATAAAAAAACGCCCCTGATTTCTCAGGGGCGTTTTTTATTCATATGAGATTTCTTCTTCATCCTCGAAGTTCTTTTCAAAGATATATTTGATGTCGTCCATGCTTCCGTTTCTAAGGACAAGCAGGCATGTATTCCCATCCTCATTGACAAAATAGGCTGAAAGAATATTGTCATCACCTTGTTTTTGTTCTAACACACGGATTTCATACTCTTCCAACTTTGTCGGATTCAATTTTTTGAATACGTTAAGGTCAATACCTGGGAGTTGTTCTTTGTTTGAAATGTAAAAAGCAGCCGATCTTGTACCATCTTCAGATGTTCTCATATCTTTGACAATATACTGTTCGTCGGATATTTTATGTATTTTGCTTTTGGAAATATTGAGCCCATCCGGGTAAATTTGTGGCACAAAGCTATAGTCAATCAACTTTTGCGGTGGCAGGGTCTCTACAAGATATTGGTCAATATTGGTGTCGTAATGAATCTCACCAGAAACAATTTGCAAATCCGCAGTAGATTCCGCTGACACGGATACATCTGACGCGCTGCTTGTCACCGACTCATAATCGCCTGTCTGTACCGCTGGGGCCCTGTTTTGCAGGAGAATAATCGTTATGATGACAGTGATTAAAACTACCGAGGCAGCCCCAATCAGGATTTGACGTTTGTATTTTTGTATGATAATACTTCCTCCTTTTAAGGCAAAGGCACATGCGCAACATAAACGAAGCCTTTGCCATTGGGCTTTAGGAAACCGTAGAATTGTGAGCAGGAATCAAGTCCCAAATACCTTTTGGTCGCTAATCTCGCAGCGCAAAGAAAAAGTTGATAATACTTGCAGGAGGGACCGGCTGCAAAATTCCAGCTTCAATTATTTTACAGCTAAATCATAACTCTTATTCATGT
>CACXEO010000072.1 GCA_902766785.1 Oscillospiraceae bacterium
CCCTATCCTAATCGAAGGCTCTTCTTTATTCAATTCATTTGCTTGATGCCTCTACCGGCATCCCACAGGAAAAGTGATTGAGCCGAAGGATTTGCAAAAAGTGACAGATCTTTCCTCAAATGTGATTACGAAAATGGGAAAAGGTGAATCGGTGACTCTTGAAACACTTGCTAAAATATGTGTTGCACTTCGGTGCAGACTTGCCGATATTATAGAAATAGAAGTAAAAGAGGTGGAATAAATGGCAAATTTTACACGTAAAGCAATTAAAGAAACTTTCCTTTCACTTCTTGAAAAACAGCCTATATCTGAAATTACCGTGAAAGATATTGTTGAAACGTGCGGTATAAATCGCAATTCTTTCTACTATCATTTTCAGGACTTGCCGGCACTGGTTGACGAAATTGTAAAAGAAGAGGCCGAAGAAATTATTCAAAAATATCCATCAGTTGATTCCATTGTCAAATGTTTCGATGCACTGATTGAATTTTCTTCACACCACAAGAAACCTATCATGCATATCTACCACTCTATTAGCAGAGATGTCTTTGAAAGCCACCTTATGTCGGTTAGTGAATACCTTGTAAGCCAATATTTTAACGAAACATTTTCCAATATGATTATTAAAGATACGGATAGAAAAACAGTCGTTGAGTACTACAAATGTGTTTGTGTCGGTTTAATTCTCGGTTGGCTGAACAACGGAATGTCGGACGAATATGCACAAACCATTCGCAAGATGTTCACCTTGAAGAAAGATTTTGCGTCCGAAATTGCGGAACTTTTGAAGGATCAAGTATAAATTTAATACTGTTTTAGGCACGGATGGTTCCGTGCCTATTTTTTATACACTTCGGAGCTTGTGTTTGGTTTTCAGTCATTGACTAAATCTTGACCGTTTTGTTTTTTTTGACATCTTGGTAAAATTTATATCGCAGAAAATATAAGGAGGCAGTTATGAAAACTTGTTCTGTTGTTCCCATGAGGATAGCAAAATACGGTTATATTGTCATTTCAATCGCATTTTGCATTCTCGGACTGATTATGGCAATTTTTAGGGTTCCTTCCATTACTTTTTTAGGTGTGTTTATCGGAGTTTCCATGCTGGTTTTCGGGATTGTGAAACTGGTCGGCTATTTTTCCAAAGACCTATACCGCTTGGCATTTCAATTTGATTTACAGTTCGGTATTTTGCTTTCAGCTCTCGGAATTATTATCTTATTGAAGCCGGAAAAAACAATGAGTTTTATTTGTGTTTTATTCGGTATCAGTATAATAAGTGATGCTTTGTTTAAAATGAGTATTGCTTTTGAAGCTAAAGAATTTGGTATAAAAGAATGGTGGCTGATATTCAGTTTGACTGTACTCACCTTTATTATTGGAGCCATTGTTGTTTTCAGACCGTATGAAGCTTTTGAGGCAATGATCATTCTATTCGGTGCTTCGTTGTTTACCGAAGGACTGCTTAATTTAAGCGTTGCTTTAAGGTTTGTGAAAATCGTCAAGAATCAAAAACCGGATATTATAGAAGTCGATGAATTTGAAGAATTATAAGAAGGAGATTATTCAGTATGCATTTTTCAAAAGCAGTAGTGAAATATCGGATACCGATTTTGATACTGACACTTATCTTGTTAGTTCCATCGGTTCTCGGTATGCTTGCTACACGGGTTAACTATGACATGCTGACCTATTTACCGAGTGATATGGAAACCGTTAAGGGTCAAGAAGAATTATTAGAGGATTTTAACAAAGGGGCTTTTTCCTTCATCATCCTTGAGGATATGCCAAACAAGGATGTTGCCGCACTAAAGCAAAAGGTTGAAAATGTGGAGCATGTAGACACGGTTCTTTGGTACGATTCTCTTGCGGATTTATCCGTTCCCATGGAGGTTTTACCGGACGAGGTATACAATGCCTTCAATTCCGAAAATTCCACAATGATGGCGGTTTTCTTTGATACCGGCACATCGGACGACCTGACCATGGATGCCGTTCGTGAAATTCGTTCAATTTGCGGAAAACAGTGTTATGTCTCGGGAATGACGGCATTGGTTGTTGATTTGAAAGATCTTTGCGAACAGGAAGAACCTGTATATGTTGCTCTTGCCGTCATACTTGCCTGTGTGGCAATGCTCGCATTCCTTGACGGCTGGCTGGTTCCGTTCGTATTCCTTACTTCCATCGGTGCAATGATTTTAATGAATCTCGGTACCAACTATTTCCTCGGGGAAATCTCATACATAACAAAAGCGTTATCGGCGGTACTACAGCTTGCCGTTACAATGGACTATTCCATCTTCCTATGGCACAGCTACAATGAGCAAAGAGAAAAGTATGCCGACAACAAGGAAGCTATGGCTGTTGCCATTAAAGAAACTCTTACCAGCGTGGTAGGAAGCTCTGTTACAACCGTTGCCGGCTTTGCAGCACTTTGTTTTATGAGCTTCACTCTCGGCAGAGATCTCGGTATTGTCATGGCAAAGGGTGTTATTTTGGGCGTTATCGGTTGCGTAACCGTGCTTCCGTCCCTCATCCTTGTGCTTGATAAACCACTTCAAAAAACAAAGCACCGCTCTTTGATTCCGAATATGGGCAAATTTGCAAAAGGTGTCATTAAGGTATTCCCGATTTTTCTTATCATCTTTGCCATTTTAATTGCGCCTGCTTATTACGGATACAGCAAGGCAAACCAAGAAGTTTATTACGATATGGGTGAATGCTTGCCGGAAGACATGAACTATGTTATTTCCAACTCAAAGCTTCGTGAAGATTTTGATATTGCTTCCACTCACATGGTTTTGGTTGACTCAAAACTGTCTTCAAAAACCGTTAAGAGTATGATTTCGGAAATGGAACAGACCGACGGTGTTAAGCATGTGCTGGGACTTGAATCGGTTGTCGGCTCCCGTGTTCCCGAAGAGGTAATTCCCGAAAGCATTAAATCCATACTTGAGAGCGACCGATGGGAGCTTTTGCTCATCAACTCCGAATACAAGCCTGCAAGCGATGAGGTAAATGAGCAAATTGATATCTTGAATTCAATCATTAAAAAGTATGATGAAAACGGCATGATTATCGGTGAAGCACCTTGTATGAAGGATATGATTGAAACCACCGACCACGATTTTGCCGTTGTAACCGCCGTATCGGTTGTGGCAATCTTCATCATTATTCTGTTGGTTGAAAAATCAATTTCGCTTCCGTTTATTTTGATTGCGGTAATTGAACTTGGAATTTTCATCAACCTCGGACTTCCGCATTATCTCGGTCAAAGCATGGCGTTTATTACCCCGATTTGTATCAGCACCATTCAGCTTGGCGCAACGGTAGACTACGCAATTCTGATGACCACGAGATATAAAGCAGAAAGAATTGCCGGAAATGATAAAAAGACATCTGTTTGGACGGCGCTTTACACTTCAATCCCATCAATTATCGTTTCGGGTATGGGACTGTTTGCCGCAACCTTCGGTGTTGCACTTTACTCGGATATTGAGATTATCAGTTCCATGTGTATGCTGATGGCAAGAGGTGCCGTAATCAGTATGCTGCTTGTAATCTTCATCCTTCCCGCAATGTTTATGCTTTGCGATAAAATCATTTGCAAAACGACTCTCGGTATGACAAAGATTACCGATAAAAAGAAAATCGAGGTAAAGTAATATGAATAGAATATCTATAAAAGCAGTTGCCATTTCGCTATGTGCCGTTCTTACACTTAGTACGGCAGGCATCGCTTACGCTATGAATTCCGATAAAAAAGCAGAAACTCCGCAAGAAACTGAAACGACCGCACAGACAGAGGAAACAAAGAATTTGACTAAAGATGAAACCGTGTATGTGCTTGCGGGGAATGACGGTTCTGTCAAAAAGATTATCGTCAGCGATTGGATTAAGAACGCCGTATCTCAAAATAAGTTCAGTGATAAAACCGAGCTTACTGATATTGAAAATGTCAAGGGTAATGAAGCCTATACATTAAACGACGATAACATGACCGTATGGGATGCCGACGGTAATGATATTTACTATCAGGGCAATATTGAAAAGGAGCTTCCCGTAGGCTTGAGCATTTCATACAAGTTAGACGGAAAATCCGTCAGTGCCAATGAAATTAAGGGAAAAAGCGGTAAGGTTACGATTCGTTTTGATTATGAAAACCGTCAATATGAAACGGTAACAATTGACGGAAAGCAGGAAAAAATTCATGTTCCGTTTGCTATGCTTACCGGTATGTTGCTTGATAGTGATACCTTCAGAAATGTCGAAGTGTCTAACGGTAAATTGATTAACGACGGCAATCACACTGCTGTTGTGGGTATTGCTTTTCCAGGGCTTCAGGAAAATTTAGGCCTCTCGGAAGATAAGCTTGAGTTGCCCGACTATGTTGAGATTACAGCGGATGTGACAGACTTCAAACTCGGTACAACGGTTACTGTAGCGACCAACGAAGTATTCAGTGAATTTGATACAACTAAGCTTGATAAGCTCGATAATTTAACCGACTCTGTAGATGAACTAACAGACGGTATGAATCAGCTGCTCAACGGTTCTTCCGCTCTCTATGACGGACTCAGCACCTTGCTTGATAAATCAAACGAGCTGGTTGCCGGCATCAATAAAATGGCAGACGGAGCCGAAAAGTTGAAAGAAGCAACCGTTACACTTGATAACGGGGCAGGGGATTTAAGTGAAGGTGCAACGAAGCTTGCAAACGGACTTTCACAGTTGAAAGGCAACAACGAGAAATTGAACGGCGGCGCTAAGCAGGTTTTCGAGACTTTGCTTGGGACTGCAAATACACAGCTTGCAAGTGCAGGGCTTAAAGTGCCCACATTGACAATTGATAACTATGCAACTGTACTGAACGGCGTAATTTCTTCTCTTGACAGTACAACGGTTTACAATCAGGCATTGGCACAGGTTACACAGACTGTTGAAGCAAATCGTGGTACTATTGAGCAACAAGTTACCGCCGCAGTTCGCGAGCAGGTTGCCGCGCAGGTTATCCCGGTTGCAACGAGCGGACAAATGACAAAAGAAACCTATGATGCAGCTGTTGCAGCAAACCAAATCCCCGATAAAACAAAAACCGCAATTGAGGGTGCTATTAATGTTCAAATGCAGAGCGAACAAGTAAATGCAACCATTTCCGAACAGACCGAACTTCAGATTAACAAACTGATTTCCGATAACATGGCTTCCGAAACAGTACAATCTAAATTGCAGGCGGCTTCGGCGGGAGCAAAATCAGTTATTTCCCTCAAGACTTCCCTTGACAGTTATAATACCTTCTATCTCGGATTACTTACCTATACCGATGGTGTGGCTTCTGCCGCAGACGGTGCCGCCGAATTGTCAAAAGGTGCAAACAAACTGAAAGACGGTACATCTCAGTTAAAGGACGGTATGGCAACCCTTTACAATGGTATTCTTGAAATGAAGAATGGTACGCCTGCATTAGCCAGTGGCGTATCTCAATTGAAAGACGGTTCGATGCAACTTTCTGAAGGACTGAAGAAACTCAACAATGAGGGAATTCAAAGAATTGCCAACCTTGTAAACGGCGATGTGAAGGGTGTTGTAACAAGATTGAAAGCAACTATTGATGTGTCTAAAAATTACCGTAATTTCTCAGGGATTGCCGATGATACAGAAGGACAGGTTAAATTCATTTACCGTACCGATGAAGTAAAATAATTCTGAATACTACGAAAGTCACTAAGAACTCTTCTAAAATATCCCGACATATTCTACATAAAACCTGTATAGACCTATGGTTATAAAAAAGATACTCATAGGTCTCATTTTTTACGCATTTTACCCTTGACAGAAATGATTTCAGGTCCACTTTATATAGACATGCGAGCTCCTTTATAAAACGTTGCCAAAAATGCAAACCATTATTGGCTTTAGCAAATAAAACACCGGCGTTCCTTTTAAATAAAGAATCGCCGGTGCTTAAACCCATTTAACTAATCGTAAACTGAATGGAATGATACTGCTAAAGACGCCTTTTTAATCATCCTGCTCAACATCCCACTTGATAACAGCGGCAGTCTGGGCGTTAATTTCAAACTCAGCCTCTGTTTTCCCCTGTTTAATTTCTCCCTCATATTTCCAGACGCCGTCATCTTTTTCGAGTTTAAACTCCACAAAGACACCGCCCGGCAGTTTAGCCGCCGCAACCGCTTTGGCCTGTTCCGCCGTGATGAGCTTCTCTGAAACGGGCGGCGCAGACACGCTGGCGTCATCATCAGGTTCATCGATATCATCATCGTCATCCTGTTCCGTGCTCTGAACCGGTTTTTCTTCATAATCGGTAACCGCTCCGGTCAGCGCGTCGATTTCCACTTCATACCCCATCTGCCCTTTCTTTAGCTTCAGCTCATATTCGGCGGTCATGCCTTCGCGGTCGAGTTTCACAGACACCACTGTGGCTCCCGGAACCTTTTGCAGCGCAATTTCTCTTGCTTTTTCTTCGCCGATATACTGCCGCCCGCTCAGCAGCGGATGGTCGTCGTCGTCGTCAATCTCCACAAAATCATCCAGCAAAATCCCTTTGGTGTTGACCAGGTTGCAGAGCCTGCTAATTGACATGCCCGCCAGCTGATCCATAACAAGGCTGTTGTCCTTCTGGGCGATCTGGTAGATAAATAGTGCTTTCCCGTAAGAAATGCCGTGCTTTTTCGCAAATTCCATCAGCTGTTCATCGGAGGTAATATTCTGGTTGAGCAGGGTAACGCTCTGGTTGTTTTGTTCGAGCATGGCCGCGATATCTTCGCTGATCTGTTTTTTCAATGCACTGCTTCGGGTTTCATCGCCGTTCTCAACTGAAACCAGCACCGCGTTTGCCAAATCATCCAGATAGCCGTATTTCAGCATTGAACCAATAATCGCATTTACCGCAACGTTTAGATCAACCTGCTCGAGCTTCATCCCGTCCAGTATTTTCCCGGCGTCGGCGTTAAGCGCTTTTGCGTGAATCACTTTGTCTTCTTTATTAATAGAAAGCTCTACGCTGGGGTTCACGTCAATCGACACGATTGCGTCCACCGCGCCGGAATTCACCTGCATTAACTGGAACAGCCCAAAGCAGGCGATGAATACCGCCGCACACGCCGCGGCCGCTCCCCCAATCATCCAACCGCGTTTCTTTGCGGTGCGTTTTACAGTTTTCCGGCTCTCCATTCCAATCTCCCTTTCTTCTTGAAATGCAGAATCAGATGCAATGTGCTCATAAATATCCGGAGTGGCACTGTTTACCGCACGGCGGATTCTCCTTTCCAGTTCCCTGTTTGTCATAGCGGCTCACTCCATTTCCGCAAGGCCGGTTTTCAGTTTCTTCATCGCCCTGCTGTATTTTGACAATACGGTAGATAACGGAAGGGAAAGGACTTTTGCAATTTCCCGGTGTTTCAGCCCGCTGACCGCGTGAAGCAGCACGATCTCCCGCTCTCCGTCTGACAGCCTGTTCATCAACGCTTCCAATACAAGCCTGTCTTCCGTCTCGGAAACCTCTGAAAAACCGATGGATTCCGATTCTTCATCCGGCAGCGGGACGGCCCTTGCCCCTTCCCTCAGCTTCATAAAACACAGGTTCTTTGCAATTGTAACCACCCATGCCATCGGTTTTCCCTGGGGCTGGTAAAACGGGGCATTTTCCCGTATTTTCAAGTACGTTTCCTGCATAACATCCTCTGCATTCTGCTTGTTTTTTAAAATTGATAAAGCATACCCATACACCGAAACCTTTGTCAACTCATAAAATGCATGAAATGCATTTTGATCGTCTTGCCCAATTCGGCGAATCAAATCTTCACCGACTTCCAGCCGGCGGTTTCTGTTTTTCTTTTGTTCTATTGGCGCCATACAAAATAGAAACATAATTTGACCCTTTCAAATAGTTAATGCAGAGATATCCCAGTTTATTGCATGGAAAAATAATTTTTTTCAGCATATCATAAAATGATAAAAAAAGAAAGGCGTGGCAGCCGTCACACCTTTCTTTTTATTTTATTTCTATTCGCTATTCGCCTTTTTGCGGAGAAGGAAACCACCAGCTGCCATTAAAGCCATCAGCACAGCGAGTGCGGCAGGTAAAACCGCGTCGCCGGTCTTCGGCGGGGCAAGCGGGACATCTTCATCCGGAATCTCCTCTTCCAGCGGGTCGGTCGGCCCTACGAGCGGCGGTTCCGGGTCAACAATAATTTCTTCTTCGTAATAGACAACATTGATTACATTGTCGCCCTTGACGACCACATACGGGGTATCGCCATCCTGCAGACCGGAATTATAGCCGGAAACAGGCTTCAAGAAATCGAGCTGAGTTGCGGCTGTCCCGTCTTCCAAGGTGATTTCCGCACCAATTTCAAATGGGGTTTCAAACACCGCACTTCCAAGGAAAGTATCAACATCATCAGGAGTTGTGACATTGTCCTTGTAGTAGTTAACCGTTACCAGGAAGGTTTCTTTAACGTACAGGACGTTGATGACATTATCCTCACCCTTGGTGACAATAAACGGTACACTGCCAGTCTGGATACCGGAAACATAATTATCTGGTTTAAAGAAATCAAGCTGAGTTGCCGCCGTTCCGTCTACCAGAGTAATTTCAGAGTTGGCCCTGAATTCGTCTGCAAAAACGGAAGAACCAAGGAAAGTTGCGGCATCGTCGGGATTGGTCACACTATCTTTATAGTAATTAACTGTTACCGGGAAAGTTTCTGCAACATAAAGAACGTTAATCACATTATCGTCAGAAGAAACCACTACATACGGAACAGCCCCCTGCTGTACACCGGAAACATAGCCGTCCACCGGCCTGTAAGCATCAAGCTGTGCTGCGTTCAAAGCGATGGTATCATCTGCTTCAAACTCGCCCAAGTTTTGAGTACCAAGATAAGCTGCCGTATCCGAAGGATCGGTTACAGAATCTTTATAATAGTTGACAATAACATCAAACTTTTCAGTCACATAAAGAACATTGATTACATTATCATCAGAAGAAACCACTACATACGGAACAGTTCCCTGCTGTACGCCGGAAATATAGCCGTCCGCAGGCTTATAAGCGTCGAGCTGCGTCCCATTCAATGTGATGGTATCGCCATTCTCATAGTTACCCAGGTTCTGAGTACCAAGGAAGTGTGCAGCATCGCCCGGATTAGTCACGCTGTCTTTGTAGTAGTTGACAATAACTTCAAAGGTTTCAACCTCATAAAGAACATTGATGACGTTATCTGCGCCTTTTACAACGGTATACGGAACAGTTCCCTGCTGTACGCCGGAAATATAGCCGTCCGCAGGCTTATAAGCGTCGAGCTGCGTCCCATTTAATGTGATGGTATCGCCATTCTCATAGTTACCCAGGTTCTGAGTACCAAGGAAGTGTGCAGCATCGCCCGGATTGGTCACGCTGTCTTTGTAGTAATTGACGGTAACGCCAAAGGTTTCCACTTCATACAGAACATTAATAACGTTGCCAGCACCCTCTACAACTACATATGGAACAGTCCCCTGCTGCACGCCGGAAATATAACCGTCCGCAGGTTTATAAGTGTCGAGCTGCGCCCCATTCAATGTGATGGTGTCATCCGCCTCAAACTCACCCAGGTTTTGGGTACCGAGGAAGTGTGCGGTATCACTCGGATTGGTCACGCTGTCTTTGTAATAATTAACAATGACCGGGTACGTGACGGGCTGAGCTTTATTAGTAATGGAAGATGAATTAGATTCTATTGAACTCTTGTTATACGTCCCAGTTGCAAAAAATGACCAGTCTGATGGGTTTGTAAATATAACCTTATCAGATGTTACAGTCATTCCGTTATACGAACCATTCAAACCACTAATCCAAGTAAAGTTGGCAAATTTTGCTCCACCCATGCCAGAAATTGTTTTGGCCGTTTCAAAAACAGCTTGCCGTTCGGTCGGTGAAAGAGCGTCAACCGACCAAACTATATAATTTCTACCCTTTTTCGCAATTACAATTGATTTGGCCGAAGAATCATTTTGAATATCCAATTCACTACACGGAGTAATTCTTTCCCAATTGTTTCCTACCGATGGAGGAATAAAAGTTACTAAAGGATCAACGTGTCTTGAAACTACTTCGTTATAGTTTGCAACCGGACTCTCTACAACAGCAAACTTATAAATATTCCCATCATTGTCAAACAATGGCTCATTGGAAATATCAAAAGTAGTTTTCCACTTTCCATCGCTTTGCTCTGTTACAACCGCTGTTTTGATTGGAGTTGTCACAGACGTATCCAAACTCCCGGTATATTTATACAAATAAACCGTGATAGATTGCGGCTTCACTTGAAGATTCCCTTCGTCAATCCAAATCTTTTCAAAAGGAATAATTATTTTCCCCTCATCGGTCGTTAAGCCCAGAGTACTTGACTCTTTTGCCAATGTGGTTGTTGGCAATAACGCAGCCAGCATTACAAGCGACACCAGCATAGCAAAAAGTTTTTTGGAAAATTTCCGACATTTTTGCTTCATTTAAATCACCCTCCTCAATTAACTTTATTTTAGTATACCAAGATGCAGTCACACACCGGTCACAAATCTTTGCAGAGCAGAATTTTTTCACCGGATATTTAACCGCTTTAGCCCGCTTATCATTTTCAGCGAACAATTGGTACGTTTAGTATATCCACGGGCGGTCACATCTCAGTCACAAACTATAACGCAAATAAAAAAAGACGGCTAAAAGCCGTCTTTTTTTATAAATTATCTCTCAGGAACCTGGGGCAGGCTGTCAAAACCTCTTTGCAGGTCTTCGTCAGTCGGTACATAATCGCTCATTTTTCCTTCCAGGAAAGCCGTATACGCGGTCATATCAAAGTAGCCGGTTCCGGTCAGGCCAAAGAGAATGGTTTTTTCCTCACCGGTCTCTTTACACCGAAGCGCCTCATCCATTGCGGCGCGGATTGCATGAGCCGATTCCGGCGCGGGGAGGATGGTTTCATGCTTCGCAAAGAAAGTCGCCGCCTCAAAGACCTTGGTCTGCTCTACCGAAACAGCATCCATATACCCGTCGTGGTAAAGCTTTGAAAGAATCGGGGACATCCCATGATAACGAAGGCCGCCCGCATGGTTGGCCGAAGGGATAAACCCGCTGCCCAGCGTATACATCTTTGCCAGAGGAGTGATTTTTCCGGTATCGCAGAAATCGTAAGCGTACTTGCCGCGGGTGAAGGACGGGCAAGAAGCCGGCTCTACCGCGACAATCCGAGGATCGGCCTTTCCGGTGAGTTTATCCTGCATATAGGGGGCAATTAAACCGCCAAGGTTTGAGCCGCCGCCGGCACAACCGATGACGACATCCGGGTATTCCCCCAGGATATCCATCGCCTTTTTGGCCTCTAAGCCGATAATCGACTGATGAAGGAGAACCTGGTTGAGAACGGAACCAAGGACGTAACGACAGTTTTCGGTGGAAACAGCCTTTTCAACCGCCTCTGATATAGCACAGCCAAGACTCCCCCCCGTATGGGGGTCATTCGCCAGAATCTGGCGGCCAACATTGGTGGTATTACTCGGGCTGGCAATTACATTTGCATCAAAAGTCTGCATGACTGCCTTGCGGAACGGTTTTTGCTCATAAGAAACCTTAACCATGAAAACGGTCAGGCCAAGGCCAAAGTAAGAACAGGCCTCCGACAGGGCGGTCCCCCATTGGCCGGCTCCGGTCTCAGTGGTCAGGCAGGTCAGCCCCTGGTCTTTGGCGTAGTACGCCTGCGCAATCGCCGAATTGAGCTTATGGCTGCCGGAGGTGTTGTTCCCCTCAAACTTGTAATAAATTTTTGCCGGCGTGCCAAGTGCTTTTTCAAGGTTATAGGCGCGGCAGAGCGGGGATGGGCGATAAATCTTGTACATTTCCTGAATCTCTTCCGGAATGTCTACATAACGGGTCTCAGCGTCCATTTCCTGATGGGCGAGCTTTTTGCAGAAGACCGGGTAAAGGTCTTCTTCGGTGGCGGGCTGCATAGTGGCCGGGTTAATCATCGGGTCCGGCTGTTCCTTCATATCAGCCCGCAGGTTATACCATTGTTTGGGCATCTGCTCCTCGGTCAAATAAAGTCTGTGTGGGATTTTCATTTTTGTTCACCTTTCCTCCCTCACTTTCTGAAGGAGTCCTTTCCATAAAGTTCGCCCGGAGGCGTTTGAATGTTTAGGGACAAAAGCAACAAAAAAAGCTTTTGTCTCAGTTTTCACTGGGACAAAAGCTTCACACTTCTGCGGTACCACCCTAATTGACACAAACGTGCCCACTCACTCCACATACAACCATATGCGCTTCCTTGGTAACGGGTGAAGATCCCGTCAGGCACTACTAAGCAGACTGCTTTTCGTCCTGCCCTCATAAGTCCATTCAGCCAAAAGGTTACTGCCGCTTCACACCAGCCAGCGGCTCTCTGAAAGCACGTTTTAAGGCCTACTCTTCTCAATCAACGGTTTAATTTATACTATTATTATATTCACTGCCTCTTAAAAAGTCAATACCCTTTTAATATTTTATGGAAGCAATAAATAGGGCGCGGATAGACCCGCGCCCTATTTGTGAAATATTAAATGTGTTTCCGTTTCTTTAAGAAAAGGGCCGCGCCGCCCGTCAGAACAAATATAACGGAAGCTGCCGCCACCCCTGCTGCCATAAAACCGTCTCCGGTTTTAACCGGCTCTTTCGGCGTATCCGGTTTCGGCTCCTCCGGTTTTGCCTCTTCCGGCAGCAGTTCAAGTTTTCCTACCGCACGACCAATGTCATCAATTGCCTTATCCAAATCGGCCTGTGTTGCCCCTTCGCCTTTGAGAACCGCCTTAGCCGCGGTTAATGCTGTTTTCAGCGCGGCGACACTTTCATCCGTATAGCCATCTTTTCTGTTTTTGCAACCAGTTCCTCGAGCTTTATTAGGGTCGCGTCAAACTTCACCTCTGCTCCCAATTTCGCAAGTGCTGTAAATGCGGGTTTGGCGCTCAAATCGGCATTGAACAATACCGGAGGAGAATAGTTTTTCCAGGAAAAATTATCCGACACTGCCCAAATGGTGACTGAGGAAATATTAGCGCCCGCTTTTTTCGCGTCAACGAGGTTCTGGAACAAATCCCGATAGGCGGCTGCCTGACTGACAAATTTTTCATCCGTTGTTCCGCTGCCCGACAATGTAATATCAAGCTCCGTCACCTGAACATCGTAGCCCAGGTCCGAATAAATTTTCAGCGCGTTTACAAAATCGGCCATATTGGTACTGGAAGAAAGATGCCCCTGCATGCCAACCCCGTCAATTGTCCCTGCCGCTTTTGCGTTGCGAAGAAGGTTGATTATTTTCTGCTGTTTTGAAGCGTTGTAGGTATTGTAATCGTTATAATAAAGCTTCATATCAGCCGGCGCATACTTCCTGGCATATTCGAACGCCTTGGTTACATAATCGTAAGAGCCGAATACTTTGTACCAGTTGCTGTTTACTCCAATATCGACCGCTTCGTTTACTACATCCACCGCATAGACGACTCCCGGGTAATTTTTGCCGCACCACTGGAGAATCTGTTTGATGTAGTTTTCAAGGCGCTTTTCCATCAGTTCCCTGCTGACAAACGGTTTTGCTACATCGTAGTCTTCGTGGAAAAGCGCTGACGGTGTTTGGCTGTGCCAAACAAGGGTATGTAAGCGGTATTTAAGATTGTTCGCTTTACAGAAATCCAACGTTTTTGTAATGGTATCAAACTTTACAGCCGGGGATTCGTTGTATTTTGCCGGATCGGCAATACAGGCTGAAATATCGATCAGGTTTTCCGGCTTGGCCTCATTTTCGTTTGTAAGGCTGTTGTACTGCTGTTTAATCAATCCGGAATGGTCTGTCGACTTTACAAGCGCATACGGCGTGCCCACGCCAATTTTAAAATAGTCGCTGTACAAATCTTTCAAGGATGGCAGGTTGGAGTAATCCACATATTTAAGCTGGGATTCTGAACCGACCACTGAAACGTCATCGACGTAAAAATCGTTGGTAGTTGCAGAGGTTTCAAAATACAGATATGCTTCATCCAAATAAGCCGGGATGTCAAAAGACCCGGTTATCTCGTACCATGTGCCTTTTCCGGAAGGAGAGGATACAATGGTTGCATACTGAGAAGCTCCGCCGGCTACCTGTTGAATGTTCGCTTTAATGGAAGCGTTCGTGCCGCCGTCCATATAAACCTTCGCCGTAACGGTAACACGGGTATCAATAAAATTTGAAATGTCAAACTTAACGCCGGCGTACGGGTCTGTTGTTCCAACAGAACGGTTGCTCACCTTTATTGCGTAAGAGCTTGTATTAACCCCCGTATTATCTGGGTTGGCCGCAACGGCAACCGTTTCGCCGAATTCGCGTGGGCCTGCACCGTGCAGCTGCTGATCCTCAAAATCCAGTGGGCCTATTGACGGATACGCTGCCGCAAGGGTTGTCGGAATTAGGGCCAGCATCAGTGTCAACGCCGCAAAAAACCCAGTCATTCTTTTGCCAGAAAAACGCCTTTCTTTTTTCATCGCTCAGTCTCCTTTTTTCATCAGATTTAATTCAACCATACGTCTTGCAACTCTTCCCTGCGGCCGTTCTGTAATTACCGAATAGGCCGCTTTAAAAACTGTACATCGGAATCTCCCCCTATGGAAAATAATTTTTCCGTTTCGCTGAGCTCTTACAACATACCCTATAACAGCTCGTCAAGTTTATTGTATTAAAATCGGGTGTATTAATTTGTCACAATTACGTTGTCCAAATAATTTGAAAGAATCTTGCAATCCATCAGGATAAATCCGAAAAAAGACAATTGCAAGGCCAGACCAGTGATTACAAAGCGGGCGAAAACAAATAAATTACAGGGGTTGAAAACAGTCCACATCCCCCTGGCCGTCATTGCGGTTGTACTAATTTCACAACCTTAGTCTTGCCTAAACCCAAGGGTTGCAAAAAGTAACGCATCACGTTGTGTAAACATATTGTATTAGAACAGGTATAAGTTTAATGTCTACGCGGAGGAGAGCCAATTTGACGAACAAGCTCAAAATAAAGCAGTTTGAGTTCAAAGAAGAACTGACATACAGAAACACCGCCGTACTCAACTATACAATCCGCTTTCCGGAGTTTCAAAGCGGCGTGGCAAAGTTTCAAAAGGCGGTCTTGACAATGAACCGGTTTTACCGGCAGGAAGCGCTTCACATGGTAAAACACAGCCGGAAAAATCTATACTGCGATGCAGTTGCGCAGTACCATGATTCAGTAGAACACGGTTACCCGGTTATGACATATGAAGTTTATGTGGACAATACTGTTACTTATAATGAAAACTGTGCGGTGAGCCTGTACACAGACCAATACATTTTTACCGGGGGTGCGCACGGAAACACAACCCGGGATTCAAACACCTGGGATTTATTAAGCGGAAAGAAGATGCCTCTCAGCCGGTTTATTGCTTCGCCGCTTTATCCCAAAGAATATGTTGTCAGGCAGGTGATCAAACAAATTCAGGAGCAAATTCAAAACGGCGGCAACTACTACTTTGACGACTACGAAAAAAACGCCGTGTCTGAGTTTGACGAGGATCAGTTCTACCTGCGGCCAGATGGACTCGTCGTTTACTATCAACAGTATGCGATTGCACCTTACTCCAGCGGAATTCGGGAATTCCTGCTCCCATTTTCCAGCGCGGTTTTGCAACCTCGGTGCAGGCGGTGAAAAAGCTCAAAAATCCCCGGCAAAATTGCCGGGGATTTTTGAGCTTTGATGCTATTTTATTTACAGATAATCCGCAATTGTGCGGTAGGATGGTCGCTGACTGTGGTCTTCCCCAATTTTGAGAAGCTTATACCCTACATCGGAAGTAGCTGTCTCCTGCGTAACCGGAACCCTGCCGACACAGTCGGTGAGAAGCTCGTCGGCTTCAGACCAGATGCCTTTCACCGGATCGAAACGGTAAAGGGCATACCGCGTATTCAGCGGGAAGCCGCGCAAGGTAAGCGGCGGGCATTCCGGCTCAAGATAAAGCAGTGCATAATCCTTTTGAGGAGTCGCCGCGCAGTAAGCCCAGCCGCGGTAACCAATCGGGTCGCCCGCTTTATTGGGCGTTACCAGCTCGCTGTTCGGAACCAATTCGCGGTAGCGCTCCCCTTCACTCAGGGCAAATTTCCGCAGCAAGGGAGCCTGTTCTCCGGAGCGGAATTGAACCGCCTCTCCCAGTTTATAGGGCGCATCCGTCTCAATATCTCCGCCCCAAACTCCTTCTACCCCGTAAAGCGCGCCCCCTAACGCGCCTGAAAGGAAACTCCCGTACAGGCCGGCGCGGCAATTTTTCTCCGCCTCCACTGAATCGGCCGGCGGGTCGTCGTTTGGGTAACCGGGGTAATAGGGCTCCCCGGCGATTGCCGGCATTGCCGGGGACGAGCGGTACAGCTCAGTGAGATACCAATGGTGGTCGTGTTCCCTCCAGTTTCCGGTTTGGTGGAAAGTCAGCCATGGCGCTTCCTCAGGCCCGCCAAAATTAACGAGAGTAGACGGCGCGGCATTGGTTCCGCACAGGGTGCCGAACGGCGGGGCACCGTACCGCTGGAGCCAGAGATTGGCCGGTTCGTTGTATTCCCTTGCGGGAATTGAATACTGCTCCCAGTCGAAATGAATGGGGGAGAAAAGGCAGAAATGCGCCTGATAGCGCGCAAAAACATACTGGATGTAACGCGCATAAGTATCCGGCCAGCCGCCGTATTTTTTCCAAACCGTCGATACATCCCGCCTGGCTATTTCAATAAAGCTCAGCATTCCCTGGCTGTGAAGAAAATCAATTTTCAAATCCATTTCATGGAAATAGGCCGGGTTGATTCGGGAAAAATCGGGAACTACATTCTCGTACCCTTTGACTTTTCCCGGAAAAAGGAATGGCCTGCCGCCCACATTATACATATCCTTTGCCGATTCAGTACCGCACTGCTTCCAGGCGGCGCGGGCCCAAATTTCCGGTTCCACTTCAACGGTTACCGGAAACCCATCGTTCGCCCAGGTGGGATGGCCGGTCAGCATCCCGATGGCGTTGTACCCCTGCCTTTTCCGAAGACGGACAAGGTCTTTGAAATAATGTTCTTCGAGCGGCCTTTCCAGGTCGTCATCACTCCAGCGGAACCGAAAAGTCGGCGCCGCCCACCAGGTATCCCCTACCATAAAAAAGTCCGTTCCATCAGGGTGGACAAATGTGCGCCCATTTTCTCCGGGCCGCAAGATACCGCGCCGCGCGGGGTTTTCGTTTTTTTCCGTCTCGTTCCAGTCCTCTGCCAGAAAGTTCCCATGAACGCCGCAGAGGCCCTCATCCCGTGGGAATGACCCGCTGATATAACTCCATTCTCCAGCGGCAGTTGCAGTAAAACGCACCTTAAAACAGTTTTCACCATCCCAGAAACCGTAAACCCGTTTTTGAAATCCCGGCCCTTTCAAATCAATCCAGACGTCGATATCCATATAGGGATTTTCATATTCTTTCGCTGCCCTCAGCGTCAGTTCCAGGACATCCCATAATTTATATACTTTACTGTTCTGCACAATTGATTCCACCGCTTCTCCTCCTTTTAAACGCTTCTACCCAGCACACCTGATAGCCCCATTATAGGAAAAACACATCATAATTGCAAGGTATGGGCAGAAAGCTGTTAATTTTACGGGCACGGCCGTTTTTACTTGACAAACACCCCTTAATTGACTACTATCAAAAGCAGGTATATCGACTTCAAAGGTCTTCCATAATTGTGAAAAACAACCCGTATCAACACAAGGAGGCAGCTTATGAAAATAACCGGTATTAAGACCTACCTGGTAAATGCAAAACGGCAAAACTGGCTGTTTGTCAAAGTTATGACCGACGAAGGGTTCTATGGCTGGGGAGAAGCCAGCGTGGAGGGGCAGGAAAAGGCAACGGAAGCCGCTATACACACCCTTGCACAACGCAGTGTAATTGGTGAAGACCCCAGAAATGCCGATCTGATCTACCAGAAAATGTACCGCCACGGTTTTTGGAAAAGCGGTTTTATCTACGGTTCCGCCATCAGTGGAATTGACCAGGCAATCTGGGATATAAAAGGGAAAGTACTAGGTGTTCCCGTGTATGAACTGCTGGGCGGCAGGGTGCGCGATAAAATCAGGTGCTATACCCACGGCGACGAAACAAACGCTGCTGAATTGATAGAGAAAGGGTTCGGTGGAATCAAAACGGGAGTCGGCGCATTTGAAGTTTGTGACAATCCCGCAAAGGCCGCGAAACAATTCGAGAAAAGGCTGGCAGCGATCCGCAAAATTATTGGAGAAGACAATGCCCTCGCCGTTGATCATCACGGGCAGAGCAATGTCCGGGACTCTTTGAAACTGATCGAAGCAGCAAAGGACTATGACCTGCACTTTTTTGAAGAGCCAATCTCCCCAGAAAACGCACAGCTTTACCAGGCGCTCCACAGCAACCCGTGGAATGTTCCAATTGCAGCGGGCGAACGTCTTTACAGCCGTTTCGATTTCCGCGAAATTATTACAAACCAGTGGCTGGATCTTATCCAGCCGGACATCTGCCATTGCGGCGGTATTTCGGAAATACGGAAAATTGCTTATATGGCGGAGCCATACCTTATTAAGTTCGCCCCGCACAACCCTAACGGCCCGGTGGCGACCGCCGCATCGCTCCAAGTTGCCGCAGCGATGCAGAACTTCGATATTCTGGAATTTGCACAGACCGTTTACCTGCGCGAAGAACTATATAACATTGACCTGAAGCCCGTAAACGGCTACTTTAAAATCCCCACAAAGCCGGGGCTTGGAATTGAACTTGACGAAGCATCCCTCGAAAAATTTCCTTATAAAAATATTCAGTATTCGGCAAGATACAGGGCTGACGGAACAGCTGCAGAAATTTAAAGGCCGTTTTTTCTTACTGCGTACAAGCGCCACTTTTTTTCAACTAAACATATATTTTAAAGGAGGCCTACAAATGGCGGCTACAATTATATGGCTTGGCCAAGGCGGATATTTGGTAAAAACAGAACACGGGGCGTTTGCAATCGACCCCTTCTGCGGAAGTGCAAAAGGAAATGCCGAGCGGCTTTATCCCCCATTCATTGAAAAAGTGAGTACAACGGTGGACATGGTACTGACAACGCACGACCACTGGGACCATTTTGACCCGGAAACCTACCGGGACTACATCATTCCGCGGGCGATTGTCGGGCCGAACTCCTGTATGGATGCCTTGAAAGCAAGTGGCCTCCCCATTAAAGGGGTCCTGCTCAACCGCGGCGATATTTTGGAGCGCAGCGGGTTCCGCATTACTGCCACAACGGCAGACCACACTCCCGACAGTGTCGGGTATCTGGTGGATTTTGACGGAATAAAACTCTACTTTACCGGGGACACCCTGCTGACTGTGAAAACGCTTCTTCCCAACATCAATATGGCGCCGGATATTACATTTATCTGCATCAACGGAAAACTTGGGAATATGAACTATGCGGAGGCGGCCGCCTACTGTAAGGCGCTTGGGACAAAAGTCGCCGTGCCGAACCACTACGACCTCATCCGGCACAACACCGAAAACCCCAAGGAATTTACCGACAGCCTGGCCCACACGGCGCCGGAAATCAAGAGCTTTGTAATGGAGAAAAAGGTGGAGTACCGTTTGGATGCCATTCTCTAGGTGAAAAGCAATGAGAAAAGACAAGATTGTGCTTGCCGCCGGCCTGGTTTCATAGCTCCGGAACGGCGCGTAATCAAATTTCTCTTTCCAGCTTTGATTTTTACTATTTACAGTGATATGTTATAAAGCATCGTATCCTTTTCGCTCTATGTTGGGGTGTTTTTTAAATTTTTTGTAGTTTGTTCGTTCTTTCAAAAGAATGGGATTTTACAAATATTCAGGAACTAAAAAATAAACCGCCTAAAATAGGCGGTTTATTGTATTTATTGAATGAGGGGCTGCTTTCGGAAATTGGAATGACCCATGAGCAGCTTTTAGGAAAGCATGGCCCGGAGGTGGAACCTCTGAATCCTCCTGCACGGAACTATGAAACAGGATATGGCAGCTACTATTTTGAAGGAGGCAAATGCGTGGAAATTGCCGCCTTTGCAACGCCGAATCTGTTCAAGGGGCTTCCTGAGCAGCGGGCTGTGCCTGCGGCCGAGCTGGCGCCCCGTTTCGGTATTCGGTACCTTAAATCGTTCCAGGACGGGATAGAGGGCGGCATATCGTTTTTTATGGCTGATGGCTGCTTAATTGAGGTCGGCGGTTACCGGGTCGATTTGATTTTAAAAGACTCCTACGTGTCCGTTATGGATTTGGCATATGAAAATGCCAAGGATGGGCTGCCGGCGGAAATTCCCAGCAAATATCAGTTTTTTGGCGGTGTTGCAATTGGGATACCGGCCGACGCAACGGTTGAGGACTTTTTAAGCGATCCTTTGGTTCAGGCCTGGGATAAAAACGTATTTGTTTTGAAAGACAAGAAGGTTATCACCTCGGGCAAATTGACAACCGATATGACGGCCTGGATAAATGGTTATTATTGTCGCTTGTGCCATATGTGGAGTAGGTGCTAAATACCGGCGTTTAAAAATAAGCGTACAGTCCCCCCATATTGGTTCAGGCGAGTCGGTTTTCTCCTGTAATCCGCCGCAGGCAGTCAGCAATGTAGCAAAGAACAGCAGAGCTGTAAAAAGCGCAGCAAATCTTTTCATCCAATTTCCTCCTCTGCCGGCCAGTCCGCCCTTATGCAGTGAGATCAAATAAAACGGCTGGTCTTTTAGAAGATGTATTTGCTAGCCTGTCTAAAAACAGGCTAAAGATTCCTGTTTTCTGATCGCCTACCTGATAGTAATAAGTAGTATCTGGTCTTAAGTTTTCTGCCAATGCCTGATACTGCACACTCCCATATAATTCTTTTTGATCAGCAGTTATCAAAATCACATTGCTAAAGTCTTTAGTTTCACTGATTTTTACAACAGGCTGTTCGACCGCAGTGTTGGTAAACCAGGTAAAACCTTTCTGTGTATTTGCATCGCCGTGAAAGGTGACAGTAATACGATCGGGACGTGTAAAAGAATCTACATACTGCAGTACAGGATGCTTCTTTGCTTCATCCATTTTCCAGGTATAAGAAAAATCCCATCCTATATCCTCGTAAGTGCTCTGTCTTTGAAGTGCCTCCAGTGAGGTACTTTGCCCATTTGGATCCGTGTAAGTACCGCTTACCGTTTTTCCGTTAATGGTAATGTTTTCATTGGCAAGGTTATCGCGTAGTGTCTTGCCAAAGTCATTACATCCAATGATGCGACCATAATATCCTTCTGTTTTCGCATCTGGTTGGTTATACGCATAAACGATAGAACCTCCGTAAGCGACATTTCCCTGGATGTAAGCAGTATTTGGATAGGCGCAAATCACGGCACCGTCGTTGCCCTGCTGGCTGTCTTTTCCGCTGACCCGCTCTGTTGCGGTTAAAATAATCTCCGCATCTGCAAAACAACGCTGGATACTGCTATTAGAATTATTGTAAGCAACGATGCCGCCGCCCATAAATTTTCCAGTCAGCTTGCCTTCAAAGTAGCAGTCCTGTACCGAGCCACCTTTGTTCTGTGCCACAATACCTGAAACTTTTTCAAATCCTGGGGCGCATATTTCTCCTGTAACCGCACAGCTCTGCACCATACCTCCGCTAACATTCTCCGATACCAACGCAGCGCAGGCAGGACCTGCTGCATTTCCGTTATCTCCTGTGCAAGAAATGTCTACATTAGCCAATGTCAAATTACAAATCGTTCCGGAATTTTCAATGATCATTGCCGCCCGGTAGTCTCCCTTGTTGGTATCTGGTACCGCACCACGAATTTTAAGGCCATGAACGGTATGTCCCATTCCATCCAGCACTCCATTAAAGGATTGAACCATAACGATTTCATCGGTTAGCGTAATATCATTCATCAATCGGAAATGTTTTTCATTATAGTAAACGCTGTTTTGCAGATTCATCTGCTCAATCCAAAACAAGAATTCTGCCTCGTTGTTAATCAAAAAAGGATTGCTTACACTACCATCGCCGGTTAACGCAGTAACACCAGCCTCTTCCTGTGGCTTTTGCAAAGCGGGATAACCGGTTTCGTCATCCATCTTCCACACTTCACCAAAATCCCAACCTAGAGCTTCATAGGTATCCTGCGTCTTCAACTCAGAATCTGTCTTGTCCAGACCATGTTGGGAGTTGACATTCATGCTTGTAACCGTCTGGTTTTTTATACGGATTTCTGTGCCACCATAGTTGTTAATCATTTTTACACTGTTTCCAGTATATCCCACGATACGGCCTACAAAACCATCAATAGAATAATCTGGATACGCCAGAGTAATGGTTCCGCTTATAGCAACATTGTTTTGCACCGTAAGCGGCCTTCCAGGATACGCACAGATCAGACCCGCATCGTTACCTTGCTGAGTTTCTCTTCCATTGGTAGGATGGGTGCTGGTAGTCGTCAGATTGCCCATAGCCAAGCATCGTTCAACAGTTCCTTTTGCATAACCGGCAATTCCTCCAGCCAATTGCTGTTACGTCGCCAGAGAAAAAGCAGTCGGAAACAACCTTCTGATCACCATTTTTGCCAACTATTCCTGCTGCCATTTCATAACTAGGAGCATTGATCGTGCCTGTAACCGAGCATCGCTCGATTGTGCCATTGTTTTCACCTACAAGGCCTCCGGCTGTAGGACCACCAGCAGTACCGTTATCTCCAGTACAGGTAAGTGTAATATCTTTTAACGTCAAATTTTTTACCGTACCCGAATTTTTGCGGATAAAGCCAGCCCGGTAAGAACCTTTGTCGTTATCCGGCAAAACGCCCTTCATAACAAGATCTTCTATCATATATCCTTTTCCGTCGAAAGATCCTGAAAATTCATCAATCATGGGAAAATCTTGTGTCATAGAAATGTCATTTCCCAACTCGTAAGCTTTTCCAACATAAGCGCTATTATCTTCGTTGATCTGCTCTGTAATATAAAGCAAATCATCCTGTGTTTCTACGATATACGGGGATGCTGGGCTTCCATCCCCCTCGAGATCATACTGTTTTGTTACTGTGTCCAATGCAAAAACTGATTGAAACTGTGATAATGTCATTGTCGCTGTCATCATTATTGCGAGAATGAGACTTGCGCATGACTTCTTTGACTTCATTTTCTTTCCTCCTTTTTATAAAAAGGTAATGACTAACACTTGTTTAACAGAGTACCAAGAGTCACTCATCCCAATCCATTTATTAATTTTAATCAACTTAATATTAAAGTACTATCATAAATGTGTAAAATCAGGGATAAAAACAAATAAATTAATTTCTGCTTAAAAACATAAAAAAAGCTACATTTTGAGAAATCAAAATGTAGCTTTTTACTTGGGCTTGTGTTCAAAAGGATACCGTTCCCGTGCATCTTCATTCAAATAATAAACGTCACGGTAGCACACCCCCTTATATATAGCATTTGTCGAGCGCTACCAGAACGGAGAATCGGTGCTCCAAATCTGCAACGAAAACCAAATTTCTAACAGCACCTTCTACCGCTGGATACAAGCCTACCAACAAATGGTAACTGATACAGGTACTGTAGTCACCCAGCAAGAGTTCCTATATTTGAACTGAGTTTATGGTATAGAAAAAGAGGTCGAACTTTGGATGTCTCATTTTTGAGTTCCAAATCTCGACCTCTATTCACATGGGTTACCTTGACAAAAAAGATACCCTCACGCCTAAAAACGAAAGTATCAAAACGCGACAAGGTCCCTTAATTTCTGTATGAAGTATAACACAAGTAAGCCCCAAAAGCAAACAAAAAAGCAGGCACAGAGAAACACCGACAGAGTATGTTCTGCCAGCATTTCTCGGTACCTGCTTCTTAGTGAAGGGGCCTAGTGATTTCAAACCAATGTCCTCTTCGTGTTACCATATCCCTATAAAACACACGAGGAGGTACTCCCATGAAATTCACCAAAGAAGACAAACTGGTCTTTGTCAAATGCTACCAGAATGGAGAAACCGTACTCCAGATCTGCAACGAGAACCAAATTCCACGCAGCACTTTCTATCGCTGGATACAGACTACCAGCAAACTGTAACCGATACAGGCACCATAGTTACCCCACAAGAGTTCCTATAGTCCTACACGTTGAGGCGTTCAACAGGTAACCCCCGCTTTGTCGTATTTCCCTTTGACTATCTTTATTATAACACTTGTGTAAGTGTATTTCTATTGACATAATAGCCAAACTTGTACTTGTGTAATTGTATATATTTACACTTGTGTAATCAAATGTTTTGTGTTATGATATAGTTGTAAAAATATACTTTTGAGAAATGAAGGGATAATAATGGCGTTGAGTGAAGCACGAAAAAGAGCAAACAAAAAATGGAATGACGAAAACCAGAAGAAAATATATGATCGTGTTCAATTAGTATTTAAAAAAGGCACAAAGGACGCTATAAAAGCCCACGCAGAGGAACAGGGTGAAAGCCTAAACGGGTATATTAAAACCGCCGTAGCTACACGATACAAGGAAGATACCGGAAAGGATATAGAGTTGTAAGGAAACGGGGGTTTATATAATGGCGGAAACACAGGGGAAAGCCAGCACAAGAGCAAAAAACAAATATAATGCCAACAACTATGATAGTCTGCGAATCGTTGTCCCCAAAGGCCAAAAAGACGTTATCAAAGCCCATGCGGAAAAATACGACAAGGGCAGTATAAACGGGTTTGTCAACCGGGCGATCAACGAAACGATGGAGCGGGACAGTACGGAGGACGAGACATGAATTTTTCAAAGATAGATCAATTAAAAGGAAAGCTTGCTAGTTTACGCCCGCTCAACGATACAGAATTGAAAAGACTGCGCGAAGAATTTATGATCGAAAACACATATAATTCAAACGCAATCGAAGGGAATACGCTCACGTTAAGAGAAACGGCGCTTATTTTGCAAGAAGGCGTTACAATAGCGCAAAAGCCTATCAAAGAACACTTGGAAGCAATCGGGCATAAAGATGCCTTCGAGTATATAGTAGCCCTTGCAGACGCACACAGCCCCCTTACAGAGCGGGTCATCAAAGACATTCATTCTCTCGTGCTGATGGACGATGCAAATAATAAAGGGGTATACCGCAGTGTCCCCGTCCGTATCCTCGGCGCAAACCACACACCGCCGCAGCCATATCTTGTCCCGGTGCAGATGGAACAGTTGATCGCAGACTATGAAACTATGAAACGCGAAAAGCACATCATCGAAGCTGTAGCGGAGTTTCATTTGCGTTTCGAAGGTATCCACCCATTTATTGACGGAAACGGACGAACCGGGCGGCTGGTCTTAAATCTTGAATTGATGAAAGCGGGTTTATTGCCCGTCAATGTTAAGTTTTCAGATCAGTCATTGTATTATAGCTGTTTTGATGAATACTATAGCGAGCGGCATTCTTCAGCTCAAATGATCGCGCTGATCTCAACGTATGAAACCGAAGAACTGCAAAGATATATTGACTTTTTATCGTAAAGGAATAACGCATGATATCTAATCGCTTAATATGTGAAAATATCTACTGTGGGATGAAAATGGAAAACCGAGCCGTTACCTTTCCGCAGACACAGACCATATTAAACGGCGTAAACGTCCCCGGGGTCCAGCTCGACGATATGCAGGCCATTTTAAATATGCGTGATGCATGGCGTTATTTAATGCGTACCATCAACGAGCCTGTAACCCTTGAATATCTTTGCAAACTGCACGAATACATTGCAAGGAATGAAGCGCTTGAATGGGGAAAGCTCCGCACCGGGTCGGTTGGAATATCAGGTACTGACTATATGCCCCCTGTGCCCGTCTGGGAGGACGCAGAGCGGGAGTTGTCCGCTATCTTGAGTAGTAATGCCACCGCGACCGAAAAGGCTCTAAATGCGTTTGCGTGGGGCACACGAGGCCAATTCTTTTGGGATGGGAATAAGCGTACCAGCATGACCCTTGCAAACAAGATTTTGATTTCCGGCGGTGCTGGCATTCTCACCATTACAGATAAACACATGGAGCAGTTTAACGCCCTGCTTCTGGATTACTACAATACAGGGGACAGCGAAGCATTAAAAGACTTCCTGTATCATAACGCAATTCAGGGAATGAGCGTGTAAAGGGGCTTGTAAAGCATCTTGTAAAGGAAGTTGTAAAGCAGGTTTCGGCGGTAAAGCAAAAAGCGGGAAGCCAACAAAGGCAACCCGCTCTTTTTATACATGTCTAGTGACCGCTTTACAATGGTTGACAACATTTTTCGTTTTGGTATTCTTACCTGTAACTATTATATGTTTTTCCATATTTATTATTCTAATGGTTACAGATTGATACCAATTATACAATATTATTAAGGAAGTACGCTTGATACTTTTGTCATGTACGAATTAGCTTGAACTTGTGGGTTAATTTGAAGCGCTACATCATGGTGATTATAGTTATTTATATTTGCTTTAGAAATATTCCATTTAGTATCATCCCCATAAACACGATAGCCATTAAATTCATAACAATATTCTACTACACCATCGCATCTCATATGCGTAATATCCTCGTACGTAATATATGTCTTTGTCCCTAAAATATTCTGATTAAACGCCAATTGGCCCATACTTTTATAAGAAATTAAGTCGTTAGCCAAACGGTTAGCAACATATTTAACTTGATCTCTTCCTGCAGAAGAAATCCCTCCTTTTGGGACATACGACCCAATATAATTTTGACCATCCATGAAACTAACCAGTGATGTATGAGACCATCTCACATATGAGACGTAATATCCGCTTCCGGATGCTTGTATAACCGGTAATGAGGAATAAGTCCTTGTCCGGTCATACATTATACCTGTATGCCAGTTCAACCCATTAAGTACCCCATCTCTATAGACAGCATACCCCTCACTTCCAACTGCTGCAAGTACGGTTGTTTGATTTGTAATAAGCATAATAAATATTGCAACACACGCCATAGTCGATATAATTTTTTTCACGTATACTCATCTCCTTCCAGCATAATACTGTTCTTCCCAAGCAGGATTCGCCTTATTAATCTCATCAAATATAAGTTGATCTTTTTCCACCATAGTATTTAACAAATCTACAACTTCATCCACAGCATATATTTGCTCGCATTGAATTGCAAAATCAATATTTTCTTTTGTAGGATTGTTTAACAACATTTCCTTGATTACAAGATAATTTTGGTTAACGCAACCAGCTTTAATATAATGATCAATACTACTTTCATTTACTACAAATTTTACAGCATCTATATTTTGTAAATCGCACAAGGCAAAAATAGCTGTTTCTTTCATTCCTAAATCTTCAGATGTTTCATACAAATATATACATTGTTTGATGAAATTATTAATCTCTTCAGCTTTATACGGACTTTCTTGATATTCATAAGATTTAATCTTTATTGCCATTCTATACACTTCTGAGTCTAGTCGTTTTTGCCGAATAATCTGATCAGAAATTTCTAGCGCCTTACTCTTATCGATCATATTTAATACTTTTAGTGCCTGAAAAGCAAGCATGTCATCCGTATCATTAACACAATTTACAATTATATCTAGAGATTCTTCATCGTTCATCAATACAAAAAGCGCATTTTGTCTAACAATAGAATTTTCACGGTCATTTTTCAATATGCCTTTTAAAAATTCAACGTTGGTTAATCCTTTTTTATTGTTTTTATAAGATGATAACTCCATCAATAAACAACGATATAATTCTTCATTATCTGCATTAGAAATTTCTTTTTCAAACCAGTCCTCTGGAATATCATTAATCCTTGTTTGTAATACATACGCATGAGCCATAGCAGAATCTAAGTCTTTCGTATGCTTCAAAACAATCTTTATTTCATCAGCTATTTCCCAATATCTAATATCTTTCATTTGATTTGCTACAGATTCAACATCTTCCCAGTTGTATTTTTCTACAATTCTATTGTATGGAGATTTTATAGCGGATACACCCATAATTCCAAATACAAGTATACAAATAACTATAAATACTTGCAACATAGTCTTAAACTTTCTCATCATATTTCCCCCTTTGCTTTCATTGCTAAAACGCGGTTTGTAATTAATAACGCAAAAGTATAAGCTGCATTTACAATCATTACACATGTAATTAAACTGATATAAGGCATAATATAAACACATTGGACAGATGCATTGCCCGCCGCAAACATTCCTGCATCAAACAAACAGGAAATTCCGTAAAACGGGCCATATAACAAATAAACAAAAAGATATCCGACGGAAAGAAACGGAACAAGAGCAGGATCGTTATTATTGGTTATAAAAAACCATTCCAGAAAAAACAGTATTGCAAACAGAACGGATATTATAAGGCTGATGACAGCATGCCGCAGTTTCTTACGTGCAAGAAACTCGGTATATACTATCATTACCAAAAGCAGCAAAGATAAAGCAAAAGAAATCCACCAAGGGTGCCTTGTAACATCTGCGCCCCCAGTTATTACTGCCTTTGATATCATTGGTGCAAAGTTTGCCGCTATACAAACAAGATATAATAGGCACGTTAAAACAGACATCCTTTTTAAGCTATGCAATAACATCCAATCACCACCTTTTGTTTTATTAGCTATATAGTATCAAGTGTTCAAATTTTTGTCAATATTTTTTAAAAATATTGACAAAAATTATATAAACAGCCAATAAATTATAGAAATGTCACCTTTCCCGCCTCTGTCCGCTGTCCACACCCCTTTTTATAAAAACAACTCGGTTTTATAAAAACTTACTCGCTCCACCGTTCAAATGTCGCGGGTAAATTTTGAGCACTGGGGGGATGCCTTTTTAGGGGCTAAGAAATCTTACATTACCCGCTCCAATTGCTCGACGGTAAATTCTGTTGAGCTTATCCCGGAATGCCGAAAGCAGGAAAGCCCGCCGTTATATGCGTACCTGCTGATAATGTTTTCTTGGTATTGCTTTAAAACCCTCATCCGTTCCCCGCTCCGCAATAGGCGCATTGCTTTCCCGGCCTGTTGCCGGATAGCCTGAGGCGTTACCCCTGATTCTGCTGCAAGCTCCGTCAAGGTTTTATTTTGGTAATACTGCCCCCGGATTACCCGCTCGCACGATCCGGGAATCAAAGACAAAGCCCTGTCCAGATCATCCCGGAGTTTTTCATTGAAGACCCGCCGCTCCGCTTCCTCAAAATCCCGCTCGGCGTTTTCGTCGGGTACGCTGTCGCTTAATATCACATCGTCTGCGCCTTGTATTTCATCGTCAAGGCTGGCGCAGTTATTTAAAGGGTTATTCCTCTGCGCTTCCGTTCTAAGCCCCGCAAGGCCGTTAAATGCGTTTTTGATATGATAGCTCAAATATGTAATGAATTTATAGCCGCTTTCCGGGTTGTATGCCTTTACCGCTTCCAGCATGGCAAAATAGCAGGACTGGAAGAGATCGTCTACTGTCACCCCGGAATATTCGCACCGTTCGGAATATCTGCGGAAGAATGAACCGGAAACCTTGTAAAACCATTTTTCAAGCTGTAGGATCAGCTTTGTTTCACAATCTTTATCCCCTGTTTTCGCCCTGATAGCAAGCTCTTCATTAATCTTCCAGGTATCAAGACACGGAAAAGTTCACTCGCTATAAATTCAAACTGGGCGTAAAATTCAGAGTGATTTTTGCAGTTTCCGAGGTCACGTTCGCTGTTCGAATAAGTGTATAAACTTGCGAATGGAGGAGAATAGACAGAAAAATGAACACTGTTATCAGGGATCCCCTTTAATATCTCACAGCTATCTCCATTGTATAGCGCCATCCTACTGTCAATGTGTTGATCAATTACTTTCATGTTAAGCCACCTTTAACCAATCCGGAACCTTCATTTCGAGATAAGCCATATAGTCTTCTGTCTCCCTGACCGTTCCGCGTATTTCTGATTCTAAAATTGATCTAGTGTGTTTAATAAGCTCATGTTTCATCTTTTCTGCATCTGCCTGTTTTCTCTTAATATTTTGCTTTACAGCTCCCTCAGCATCTGAAATGATGATATGTACCACTACTTTGTTTTTTTGTCCAAACCTCCAACAACGACGGATTGCCTGGTAATATGCTTCAAAACTATCGGATAATCCAACAAAGATCATCTCATTGCAGTTTTGCCAATTCATACCCCATCCTGCAATTTTAGGTTTGCTGATCAAGCATCGAATAGAACCTGATGAAAAGTCCTGCATGGCAGATACTTTAAAATCCGCTGTGTTGTCTCCTCGCACTTCAACTGATTTTTTGATGGATTCAGCCAGCATCTTGCTTTCGTCGTTGAGATCGCACCAGACCAAAACCTGATCATTGGATTGGTTAGCAATTTCAGAGGCAACATCTACCCTGTCAGAAATGCTGTTTCTTCTAGCTGTTCTTCGTTCGCTTAGGCTTTGACTAATTTTAGGTAATAGCATGACCTGACCTTGATCGTCTATCAAGTCATCTCTCTTGACAACATGCTCCTGTATTTCAAGTTCCGGCAAGTGATAATCTCTTCCATCATATCCGAGATCCTCCGGAGAAGTAATACAGCAAGCCCATGATGCGACCCATTCAAAAAATTTATCCTCCGCATGTCCTTTCAGCCTCCATTTAGATGTGTCTTTCCCATCATGCACAAAAAATGTTGCGAGCATTTCTGTCCTTGTCATAACACCGAGAAACTCAGAGTGATTTCCAAGTTCAACAAAATCATTAGGACTTGGTGTTGCCGTACAGCAAAGGCGATAAGAAATGTTTTTGCACTTATCCACAAACAGCTGCCTTGTCTTGCTCGTAAAACTTTTCAAAATGCTGCTTTCGTCCAGTACCACACCAGAAAAAGAAGAAAAGTCAAAACGATCTGCAATGTCGTAGTTCGTGATGTTTATTCCTGGTATAACATCTTTTTGTTCCCTGCAAATATTTACTTCAAATCCGAACTTGTCCCCCTCTTTTTTTGTTTGCTGGGTAACAGCAAGAGGCGCAAAAATCATTACAGATCCTTTAGAATGCTTTGATATTGCATCTGACCACATGAGCTGTTGAAGTGTTTTTCCAAGTCCGCATTCTTCAAACAGCGCCGCTTTTCCCTTTCGGATTGCCCAATGTACAATATCCTTTTGCCATTCAAATGCTATTTTACACATAAGATCTTTCGAGTAAAAAAATCCGCTTTCTGAAACTTTGATCTTTTTGTTTTCCAAAAATTCATAGTAGTTCACAAACTAACCTCCTCAAAAGCCCCTTAAAAACTGCCGTACAACTGCTTGAGCCTGGTTTTCCCGGCTATGGTCCAGGTTCCCGAATTTCTCCCTGTTCCGTCTGATTAGCTCCTGTATTTCCTCTGGCCGGAATTTCAGGTCTGCGGACGGCAGTTCCGGGTAATTTTTTCCGGCAGCGCAGTAGGGGCACCGAGCCAGATACTCATAGGGGCAGTCATTCTCCGTCCGTATGTAGGTAACATGTCCCACGTTCAGACAGCAGTAGCAGAAATCGTCGTTTGCAAAGGCGCCCAGCTTGGGGCGGTACCTCTCCGCAACCTCTTTGACCTCTGGCACCTTTGGAAAAAACTTAAAAGCGTTTACGATTGCCGAGTAAAGGTTCCTCGCCCTGGAATCATCCACAAACCTGACGGCGTTGTAATACTCAATCCGGGCATTATTGTCCGGCTTTTCATCCTCCCGCAGCCTGTAATACTGGCAGAGCGACTTGAAGACCGAGCTAAAAATCCTGTCTGTCAAAGTCAACCCCCCAACCGTCGTCTTTGGGCGGTTTCTTTTTATCGTCATAGTTGCCGTCCAAGACTTTTGCCATATTAGCGTCTTTTATCAGCCAGTCAAAGGTTGCGTTCCAATTACGGTTATTCGCCCCCTTGAGGAATGCACTCGCTTCTGCCTTTTCGAACAGGAATTTAAAGTCGTCAAAAGAATAGGTTTTCAGCCTTGCGCCGATTGCCTTTTTACGGTTTTCAGACAGCGAAGCGCACCGGGGGAACGAAACGCAGGTTTCGTTGTACATTGCGCGTATGCGCTCGTATATGCTTTCCTTTCCTTTACTCTTTTTTTCTTTACTTTCTTTTGTGGAATTATTCTCGGATTTATCGGGGTTAATCTCTGAAAAACTATAGTTATTCTCGGATTTATTATCGCTGTGACGCGCTTCAATAAAGCTACTGGTTTCATCACTGGATAAAAGCCAATACCTTTCATCTACCAAAACGGTTTTTTTAGTCGCTCTGCTTCTTACAGCTTCCTGATACCGTTTTTGTATTCCGGTGGACGTCAGAACTTTATCCGACTTGAAAAGTTTATCGTCAAACAGTGACCGTTCAAGCAAGAAGTTCAGTATCTGTCCTATTTTCTCTACGCTCATATTGAGGTCTGACGCAATGATGTATGGTAGGTCATCATCTGTCTTCATGTAGTACCCCTCTTTGTAGATTTCACAAAGCAGGTAATCATACAGGGTATATCCGTCTGCCCCATAGCGCGCCATAACAATTTTTATCTTCCGATCTGAGAATATGTCCACATCCTTTGGGTAGTAATTAAGTCCCTGCTTTTGAGGACGTGCCATTGCTATTCTCCTTTAAAACGGCAGTTCGCTGTCGTCGGTATCAATTTCCTCAAAGTCACCGAGTGCCTCGGCCGGCATCCGCGATTCATACGCGGGCACGGTATCGGCGCCGGATTCCCGCGAGGCACGGTTACCGCTCTCCTTTTTGCTCCCGGCAAAATACGCCTGGTCTGCTATTACTTCGGTAACGCTTCGTTTGTTTCCTTGGTTGTCGGTGTAGCTTCTGGTTTGAATGGACCCGGTTAACGCGATCATCTGGCCTTTTTCAAAGTGTTTTGCAATAAACTCGGCCGTTCCCCTCCATGCGGCTACATTGATAAAATCCGTCTGCTTTTCCTGCCC
>CACXEO010000073.1 GCA_902766785.1 Oscillospiraceae bacterium
AAAATACATAAGGTTGGAACACAAGATAGGCGAAATGCCTTGAAAATACAGCGTTTTCAGAGGGTTTAACAGATAAACTGGAATTTGATGAGTTTACAATGCCGATACAACGCCTCACAGCCGATGCCGCAGCCCAGCAGAACCGAGCCTACCCCCAAAAAGGCCAAAAGTTGAACCCACCAGATAAAGTACCATTTATGGTCGAGATTAAAAAAGATACAATTGACAAAAAGGAGGAAAAACACTCCCATGAAAAAAATCCCGTAGCCCTTTGCCAATCCATTTGAGACACGATGAGAAATTCCTTTTTCTGACGCTGTTATTTTTTCCATTTTTTACTTTTCCTCTTCGTCTTGTTTAAATTTAAAAGCAAAAAAGCGTTGTCCCACATAGTTAAACAAGGTATAGAGAATCATCCCGGCGAACATGGCGACCTGCTCCACGATTTTCTGCTCAAGCTTTATGGAAGAAAGCAGCCATGTGACGGCCGGTTGTGCCAGGCTATAGGCCAGCAGATAACAAACAGCCACATTGACCGCAAATTTCAAAGCGGTCTTCCAAACTACATCTTCATTTTGAAAGGTAAACTTTTTGTTCAGCACATAACTCAGAACAGCGCCGAGCACATATGATATAGCCGACGAGCCCCAGTACCCAAACCCGGCTAAATTATAAAGAAGGAACATCACCACGGCACTGAAAAGGGTGTTGAGCACACCGACAGCCAGGAACTTGACGAGCTTTAAATCAAAAAACCTATCCCTTGGCATTTGTCGGATCCTCCCTGTCAAGATACTCAGCAACCAGATAACGGGGACGTCCCTTGGTTTCGAGGTATATTTTCCCAACATACTCTCCGACTACCCCGATGGAAAGCAGAAGCAGTCCACCAATTGCCCAGACCGAAGTGGCAACGCTAGCCCAGCCGGTCACAGTTTGTCCCATAAAGAAGCGGCAGATGATGTAGATCAACATGATAACACTGATAAAAAATACTAGGAACCCAAGCCAGGTAATGATACGTATCGGCCTAACACTCAGGGAAGTGATCCCCTCGAACGCGAAGGAAAGCATTTTTTTAAGCGGATATTTGCTCTTCCCCGCAAACCGCTCCGCCCGCTCGTAGGCTACAGTATCGGTTCGGTAGCCGATCATCGGGATGATTCCGCGCAGGAAGAGGTTGACTTCTTTAAACTCCGCCAGACCGTCCAACGCCCGTTTGCTCATCAGCCGGTAATCAGCATGGTTGAAAACAGTTTCCACCCCAAGAATCCTCATCAAACGGTAAAACCCCTCGGCGGTAAAGCGCTTGAAAAATGAATCCTTTTTCCGGCTGCTGCGTACGCCGTAGACAATATCGCAGCCGTCCAAATATTTTTCCACCATTTCATCCATGGCGTTTATATCGTCCTGTAGGTCGGCGTCCATTGAAATCACCATATCGGCCTCCGCCCTGACCGTCATCAAGCCGGCAAGAAGGGCGTTTTGGTGACCGCGGTTGCGGGTGAGATTTATTCCGCGGAACAGCTTATTTTCAAGGTGGAGGCCCGCAATCAGTTCCCAGGTCTTGTCTTTGGAACCGTCGTTTACAAAAACAACCCTGCTGTCTGCGGAAATCTTTTCGCGTTTTATCAAGTCCTCCATTTTACTCCGCAAACGGGCGGCCGTTTCAGGAAGCACCTCTTCCTCGTTGTAGCAAGGGATGACCACAAACAATTTGTTCTCCAAGCCTCTGCACGCCCTTTCGTCCGCAATTCTTTTTTAATGATAACAAATTAACTGCCAAAAGTAAATGGGTGAAACAATATTTCCTGTTTGGTATGGCCCTTTGAGGTGCTGGAAAATCAAAACAAGCCGGTTGCGGCAAGCATCCGGCTTGTTTTTCCTGTTTCTCAATAGATTTGATAAGATTCAAGGCGTTCAGAGTATTCGGGAATCCAATATAGGGCAGACAGTAGACAACTGCCGCAGGATTTCCATCAGCTCCGGATCGGTTTCACCTGCAACAGGGACAGGTGTTCTGAACAATTCCTCATACTTTTACCTGCTGCATTCAATCCGGTCCATCGTTATTCCTCCTCTTTCACAATTCAACTCCTAAAGGATCACGCCGTCTTTGAAAATGGAAAGATCGCGTTTATCAAGCATCTCCGATTTCGCCCGGACTTTCCCTGATGCCGTCCGCAAGATAAACTCATAGAATTCGGACGCCAGTTCGTCTATTGTTTCCCCGGATAACAACTGCCCCGCGTCGTAATCGATCCAATGCCGCTTTTTTTCAGCAAGCGGGGTGTTGCTGGAAATTTTCAGGGTGGGTACCGGGCATCCAAAAGGAGTCCCCCGTCCGGTGGTAAAGAGAACCATCACCGCACCGGAAGCCGCGAGCGCACAGGAGGCCACCAGGTCATTTCCCGGGCCCTGCAGCAGGGAAAGCCCTTTTACAGAAACTTGCTCCCCATAGGAGAGGACATCTTCCACCGGGGCTAAGCCTGCTTTCTGAACGCATCCAAGAGACTTTTCTTCAAGGGTGGTGATCCCGCCCTCTTTGTTCCCGGGAGAAGGGTTTTCGTCCACCCGTTCTCCGTACCGCATAAAATAGGACTTAAAGCTGTTGATCAGGCCTACCGTTTTCTCAAAGACCGCTTCGCTCCGGCAGCGGTTCATCAAAAGCTGTTCCGCGCCGAACATTTCCGGCACTTCTGTCAGAAGCACGCTCCCGCCGCCAGCCGTCAGAAGGTCGGAAAAAGCGCCGACCAGAGGATTGGCGGTTATTCCGGAAAAGCCGTCCGAGCCCCCGCATTTGAGCCCCACCACTAATTCAGATACCGAACATTCTTCTCTTTTCAAACGGGAAGCGGTTTCACAGAGTTCCCGCACCAATGACGCACCGGCCGCGACTTCATCGTCGCTGTCCTGGCAGTTGAGAAAACGGACCCGGCTTTTATCATACTCTCCCAGCACCTTTTTTAGCTCCGGGATGTTGTTGTTTTCACAGCCGAGCCCCAGCACCAAAACACCGCCAGCATTGGGGTGGCGGATCAGCCCTGAAAGAAATTTCTGAGTCATCAGCTGGTCGTCCCCCAACTGGGAACAGCCGTAAGGGTGACTGTAACTGAAAATCCCGTCAATACTGCCGCCCCGGTACTGCTGCGTTTGCTTCTCGATTTCCTTCGCAACGGCGTTGACACAACCGACTGTTGGGATAATCCAGATTTCGTTCCGGATTCCCACCCGGCCGTCCGGTCTGCGGTAGCCCCAAAAGGTTGCGCTCTGCGTTTTGCCCGCCGAAACTCCAGTAAAATTTGGGTGGTAGCTGTATTCCAGCAGTCCGCCCAGCGAGGATTTCAAGTTGTGGCTGTGAACCCAGCCGCCCTTTAAAATATCCATCTTAGCCGTCCCGATCGGACAGCCGTATTTGAACACCGGTTCCCCGGCAGTGATTCCACACAGGGCAAATTTATGCCCTGCCCTTACGTTGTCCCGGAGGATGATTTCCTCCCCACCCACTAGTACGGTATTCCCCCGGGTCAGATCGGTCAGGGCGACCGCTACCGTATCATTCGGGTGGATCTGCATTGCCTGTTTCACACTTTTCCCTCCGCCAGCACGGCTTTCATCGCAGCCTCCATCCCCTGCTCGCGGATCATCCGCAGGTGGCTGCCGGCCTTTTCTGTAAAGGCGGGATAACGATTCAAATCCTCGCCCCAGAAATCGATCCGGGCCGCGGCAAGGGCTGTGAGTTCCTGTGCAGAAACGCCTGAATTTTCTTTGAAGAATGCAAGAACAGACTGGTCATCTAAAATTTCATACCATTCGCCGCCATGCTGTCCCATCCATTTTCCATCCCTCAATTCCCCGCCGCTGTAAAAAGCGAGAAGGGCGGCGAACGAAAAGGTCAAAAGCGCCGGAATTTTGCCGTTTTCCCTGTAACTGTCCTGGAAAGACGGCAAAATCCGCGCCTTCCACTTTGAAACGGAATTCAAAGTGATGGAAAGCAGGGCGTGGTCAACAAAGGGGTTTTCAAACCGCTCAAAGACCTTTTTCGCAAAGGCCTCCGCTTCCTCCTTCGGCAGAGGGACGGTGGGAACAATTTCGTCAAAAACAACCTTTGTCATAAAAGAACGGATCAACGGGTCATGCATCGCTTCCCGCACAATTTCCTTTCCGGCCAGAAAAGCCGCGGGGACGGTTGAGGTATGTGCACCGTTCAGGATGCGAACCTTGCGTTCCCTGTAAGGGCGCTGGTTATCGGTAAACAGAACCGGCTGGCCCGCCTTGTCAAGCGGAAGCCGGGCTGAGATATCCCGTTCGCTTTCAATGACCCAAAAGCCGAACGGCTCGGCGGTATCTACCAAATCGTCCCGGTAGCCGAGCTCTTCCCAAAGCGCTTCGGCATTCCCTTTGGGATAACCCGTAACAATCCGGTCCACCAGGGTAGAGCAGAAAATGCAGGCCGATTTAATCCAGGCGGCAAAGCCCTCTTCCAGCTTCCAGATTTCCGCCAGCCGCAGAACGCATTCTCTTAGTTTCTCACCATTGCGCTCAATCAGCTCAACCGGGATGACGATAAGACCCTTGTCCGGATCGCCGTCAAAAAACCGGTACCGGTGCCAGAGAAACTGGGTCAGCTTGCCTGGATATGTATTGGGAGGACATGCCTCTAAAGAATCAGATTCATCGAGGACGATTCCGGCCTCAGTCGTATTTGAAACGACGAATTCCAGCGTATCAAGCTCAGCCAGTTTGATATAGTCCTCATATTCTGTGTAACAATCATACACACCTTGAATAGAAGTCACAACCCTGTTTTCTACGGTCGGAACGCCGTTTTCACTCCCGCGGAGGGAAACCGTATAGAGGTTGTTCTGCCGGTGGAAAACCTCCAGGCTTCCGGCCGCAATTGGCTTTATAATGGCGACGCCACAGTCCATTCTTCCCGTTTTATTGGCGGCGTCAATCATGTAATCAACAAAAGCGCGCAGAAAGTTCCCCTCACCAAACTGGATCATCCTAACCGGATACTTTTTGGGGCTGAATAATTCGTTGATCGTTTTCAAAATGTTCCCTCCTCTAATTGTAAGTGCTTACATTTTTAATTCTAACAGTTTCCAAATAATTGTCAACAACTTTTTAAAAACCTCTTGAATTTTTAAGGCAAAGCGGGTATCATTGTTTTGTAAGCCCTTACAATTTTAGAGGTGTTTTATGACCATTTATGATGTTGCAGAAAAAAGCGGTGTTTCTATTGCCACCGTTTCCCGCATTCTCAACGGCGGAAAAAACGTCAGCGAAAAGACCAGGCAGAAGGTGTTGGCCGTCATTGAGGAAGAGGGATATACGCCCAATATCTTTGCACGGGGGCTGGGACTGGACTCCATCCAGATGGTCGGCCTGCTCTGCACCGATGTAGCCGACGCCTATTACGCCAAGGCGGTCTCCATTCTGGAAAATGAGCTCCACCAGAAGGGGTTTGACGTCCTTCTTTACTGCACCGGGAACCGGCCGGAAGATAAAAAGAAGTCTCTTCAAATGCTTTTGGAAAAACGGGTGGACGCCGTGATCCTGATCGGTTCCGCCTTCCGGGAGGAGACGGATAATTCCCACCTTGAGCAAGCGGCGAAACAGGTTCCCCTTTTTATTATCAACGGATTGGCGGAATTTCCCGGCGTCACCTGTGTTGCCTGTGATGAACACGGGGCAGTCATGCAGAATGTGGCGGAGCTTTATAAGCAGGGACGCCGCCGGATTCTCTACCTTTACGACGCACTGACCTACAGCGGCTTTCAGAAACTGGACGGCTACCGGGACGGCCTGCAGAGCTGCGGCCTCCCATGGGACGAAGCGCTGGCCGTTCGGGTAGAAAAATCCCTATGGGACGCTAAAAGAGCCGTCTTTGAACTGTTGGAGGAGGGCATCGCTTTTGACGCGGTCATGGCTTCTGAAGACCTTCTCGCAGCGGGCGCGCAGAAAGCTTTACAACAAAAAGAAATAACTCTGCCGATCATTGGGTTTAACAACTCCCTTATAGCCGAATGTGCCACCCCTTCACTAACCAGCGTTGACAATATGCTGGATACCCTCTGCCCCTACACCGTCGGACTGCTTCTCCGCCTTCTCAAAGGCGGAGAGGCCCCCAATAAAACCGTCGTTTCCGCGAAGCTCGTGGAGCGCGAAACCTTTCAGTTATCCGAAGATAAAAAGGAGGAGACAACATGAAGCCCTTTATGGACGAGGAGTTTTTACTCCAGACCGAAACAGCCCGTCAGCTTTTTCACGAATATGCAGAAAAGATGCCCGTTATCGACTACCACTGCCACATCAACCCACAGGAGATTGCGGAAGACCGGGTATTTGAAAACATCACGCAGGTCTGGCTGGGTGGCGACCACTACAAGTGGCGGATGATCCGCTCGAACGGCGTTCCGGAGGAGGAGATTACCGGCTCTGCAAGCGACCGGATTAAGTTCCAGCGCTTTGCCGAGGCATTGCCCAAAGCAATTGGAAACCCGCTCTACCATTGGACCCACCTGGAACTTAAGCGCTATTTCGGGTATGACGGCGTTCTGAACGCCGAAACGGCAGAGGAGGTCTGGAACCTCTGCAACGAGAAGCTTAAAACCCTGAGCGTGCGCAAAATCATTGAGGCGTCTCGCGTAACGGCGATTGCCACTACCGACGATCCGGTGGACGATTTAAGGTGGCATAAAGCCATCCGTGACGACGCTTCCTTTCAAACCGCTGTCCTTCCCGCCTGGCGGCCCGATAAGGCGATGAACCTTGAAAAACCGGAATTTCCCGCATATCTGGAGCAGCTTTCGCAGGCTTCAGGGGTTGCAATTCACCATTTCGGCGACCTTTGCGCGGCGCTTGAAAAGCGGCTTGATTACTTTGACTCCATGGGCTGCCGCGCGAGCGACCACGGCCTTAACGACGTAAATTTTGCCCCTGCCCCGGAAAAAGCGGTTGACGCAATCATGCAAAAAGCGCTTAAGGGAGAAACCCTTTCCGCGCAGGAGATCGATACATACAAATACGCGGTTCTGCGCTGGCTTGGCGAAGAATACGCAAAACGCGGCTGGGTAATGCAGCTCCACTACGGCACACTCCGCAACGCAAACTCCGCCCTTTATGAAAAGCTGGGGCCAGACACCGGCTTTGACTGCATTGGTACAACCGCGGGCACCGAGGGGCTCGTCCGCTTCTTAGACAGCCTGGACAACGCGGGGAAACTCCCCAAAACCATACTTTATTCCCTTAACCCCAACGACAACGCCGCGATTGGCACCGTGATTGGCTGCTTCCAGGGTACCGAAGCCTCCGGCAAACTCCAGCACGGCTCGGCCTGGTGGTTCAACGATACCAAAACAGGGATGGAAGCGCAGCTCGTAAGCCTTGCGAACCTTTCGGTCCTGGGCAACTTTGTCGGAATGCTGACCGACTCCCGCAGCTTTTTAAGCTATACCCGCCATGAATATTTCCGCCGTATCCTTTGCAACCTGATCGGAGGCTGGGTGGAAAACGGGGAATACCCGGATGACCAAGCCGTACTCAAACGGCTGGTTGAAGGGATTTCGTATAACAACGCCAAACATTACTTTGGGTTTTAAGGGCCCGCAACAAGAAAGGAATGATTTCAATGCGCTATGAAAACAACGCCGTAAAAGAACTAAAAGTCGCCTACATCGGCGGTGGCTCCCGCGGCTGGGCCTGGGGATTTATGACCGATCTCGCCACCGACCCGCAGCTTCAGGGAACGGTAAGACTCTATGACATCGACCGGGAAGCAGCCGAGCACAACAAAGTGATCGGCGATAAAATTTCCGCCCATCCGGACGCCGTCTCCAAATGGAACTACGAGGTTGCGGACAGCCTGAAAGACGCTCTGACCGGGGCCGACTTTGTCGTTATTTCGATTCTTCCGGGTACTTTTGAAGAAATGCGCTCCGACGTCCACACCCCCGAAAAATACGGGATCTACCAGTCGGTCGGCGACACGGTGGGCCCCGGCGGTTTCTTCCGCGCCATGCGAACCATCCCGATGTATGTCACCATTGCAGAGGCGATCCGGGATTACGCGCCGAAAGCGTGGGTCATCAATTACACAAACCCCATGACTCTCTGCGTACGTACGCTGTATGAGATTTTCCCGCAGGTCAAAGCGTTCGGCTGCTGCCACGAAGTGTTCGGCACTCAAAAAATGCTCGCCAGTATGGTAGAGGAAATGTGCGGCGTCAAAGGGGTAACCCGCCAGGAAATCGACGTAAATGTTCTGGGAATCAACCATTTTACATGGATTGACCGCGCTTCTTACAAAGGAATAGACCTGTTCCCCATCTACCGGGAGTTTGCAAAGAAATACTATGAAACCGGTTATATGCGCGGAAAAGACGATAACTGGATGAACAACACCTTCGCCTGTTCGCAGCGTGTAAAATTTGATTTATTCCTCCGGTACGGAATCATGGCGGCGGCAGGCGACCGTCATCTCTCCGAATTCTTGCCGCCGTGGTACTTAAAGGATCCGGAGACCGCTCACAAATGGGGATTCGGCCTCACCGCCGTTGACTGGCGGCTTGCCGACCTGAAAAACCGCCTTGAACGGAGCGAAAACCTGCGTTCCGGCAAAGAGGAAATTTCTCTGAAAACCTCGGGCGAGGAAGGCCACCTGCTGATGAAAGCCCTTCTTGGCCTCGGCAACATGGTAAGCAATGTAAACGTTCCAAACCGCGGACAGATCCCGAACCTGCCGCTCGGCGCGGTTGTGGAAACAAATGCCCTGTTCGGCCGCGACTACATCTCTCCAATCCAGGCCGGCGCGATTCCCGACAACGTCAATGCCTTGATCATGCCGCACGTCATCAACCAGGAAAACACCCTGAAAGCCGTTCTGGCCCGGGACATTGACCTTGCGTTCTCCACCTTTATGGCAGACCCGCAGATGACACTGAGCTTGGAAGACGGAGAAAAGCTGTTCCGCGAGATGTTCGAAGGCACCAAAAAATATTTGGATGGCTGGGATTATTAAAGGCTGACTGGGAGATATATTATGCTGATAAACTGCCTTGCCGTGGGAGCCGGCGGCTTTTTGTGGGGTCGGTCGGCCGTTATCTCTTAAACTCCCCTTTTTCCGTTCAAAATGCCCCGTTTCTATGGATTACCCTGCTGATCAATTTCTTCGGCTCTTTTCTCATTGCCGTCATATCTGAATTTTCAGACAACTGGCTTCCTTTTCCTCCCCGCGTGCTTCTATTTCTGAAGATGGGGATTTGCGGCGGTTTCACTACCTTTTCCACTTTTTCGTTTGAGGTGGTCCGCCTTTTTGGGGATGGAAAAATATCGTCCGGATGCGGGTATGCCCTTCTCAGCGTTCTGCTTTGCCTGACTGGAATTGTGCTTGGCAAACTGCTGGTCCGCTTTCTGTACAGTCTGTTTCATCTGTCCTGATCAGCTTAAGCCGCCGGGAAATCCGGCGGCTTTTTGTTCTGAAAAAAAAGAAATGGATAGAATATTTCTGATGCCTTTAGCCAGAATTCATCGATCCCCTTTGTAATTAGTACCAGAAGTATATTTGGAATTTTGTTTAATATTTTATGGAGAGAACGTTGATAAAGACAGTAGGATTATGTATAATGCTCTATAATCTCGTGAAACCCTACTGAACTTTCATAAACGTATTAAAAACAAAATCCATTCTGCAACATGGAGGGATGTTTTTATGGAAAACTTCACGATCAAAAGGTGCCAGTACTGCAACAACGAGCTTTTGGTGACCGACAAGATCCACGTTTGCGACGATTGCGGGGCGGTTTATCATAAAACCTGCTGGATGGAGAACGGAGGCTGCCTGACACCCGGCTGCTCAGAGCAGGCAGGCGCAAAAACAGAGCCGGAACCTCCCGTACAGGGGACTGCCGGCACCGAGGCGCCGGAGCAGCCCCTTTTCTGCGCACATTGCCACGCCTTCATGAAGCAGGATGGGAAATTCTTCCAGCGGTGCGGCTCCCCCATAGGGGAGGGGGAACATTTCTGCCAAAAACGCGGGCTCTCCGTGGGCGTTCCGGGAGTCGTGTCCGTTCCCACCACAGAAGCAGCGGTAAAAAAGAAAAAGAAGAAAACTATTATGATTTCTGCAATCATTGCAGCCGTGGTGCTGGTTCTCGCCGCAGGCGGAATTGTTGCCGCAGTCATGGCCGTGAACTACTAGCAGAAAGCTGCACATGGAGAATGACTCGTTCAAAACCATATTATAAAAACAGGAGCGCTGTATCCGCAGACGGCGCGGTAAAAAAGGAGCTTTATAGACAGCGGACGCTTTTTACCAGCCGTACCCGTCCCGGTAAAGGTCGGGGCTTTTGCAACGGCAATCCGCTCTTTACATTTGCATCCTGCCCTACAGCGTGACTTCGCCACAATAATTCGTTTGAAGCATTTTTCGAATTTTATTGGGCTCATCCGTTATGCTGCGAATCCAGAGAAGTTTTGTGTAAGCCGCCTCCAGCGTCATATCGTACCCCGGCAGTACCCCCGCATTACGGGCGGCAATCCCCACTCGATAGCGTTCCAGGTCTACCCTGCCATTTCTGCTTTGGGTGGTCATCAAAAGGGTGAGTCCTCCCATAACGGCTCGTTTTGCACTTTCAATCCAGTCTTGCCCCGGAAGCCCTCCCGCACCATATCCACGCAGGATAACCCCTTGAATCCCGCATTCTTTCAAACCGTCCAAGAGCGTCCCCGGTGTCCCTGGTGAAACGGATACCACAGCAATTTTCGCGTCAAGGCGGTCAGCCCATTCCGTCGCCTTCAACACGGGCGGCTTTTGTATCACACTTACAATTCCGTTTTCCACTTCTCCAACCACCGGATAGTTGATCGATATAAATCCGTCAAGCCTTCTGGTATCCGCCTTGTGGGTACGAACCCCTAAAAGGATTCGCCCGCCAAACACCGCAAAAACCCCGTTCAGCCCGGATAAAGCCGCTATGACTGCGTCCCGAAGATTTCCAGGCGCATCGGAATCCGGTTCGTCAAAAGTACGCTGGGAACCGGTCAAAATTACAGGTTTTGGAATGTTTCCGCAAAGGTAACTGAGCATCGAGGTCGTATAGGCAAGGGTATCCGTCCCATGGGTGATTACAAAACCGTCGTAATAATCCAGGCTGCTTAAAACAGCATTCCGCAAGGCCACCCAATGAAAAGGCCGTACTTCAGTGCTGTCAATTGAAAACAGGTTTTCCACATCCACTTCACAGCCGGGCAGGTCAATCCCGGCGCTTTGAAGCAGTTCCTCCCCCGTTCTTTGAGGGGATAAGCTTTCAAAACCGGAACAAGAAATCGTTCCTCCCGTAGTGAAAAGCAATATTTTTTTCATTTGTATCCTCCTGTAAAGCAAGGGGCTTTATCCAATAGGGTATTAACATTGCCAAAAGTATTTCAAGTTAGTTCCGGCTGCGTTTGAGCTGGTTATTTTATTGTACCACAAATTACGGTTCTTAAAAACTTTATACCGTTATCACAAATCGGTAAACCTGTTTTTGTCAACTTCAACAGCTTTTGTGTTTTTTGTTGAATCCAGGTGTTTTTTCTGCTATTCTATTATCATCGTGTAAAATTACCAAACTGGAGGTTTCCCCTTGAATTCGCATTTAAAAATCCGGACTGCGCAAAAGGAAGACGCAGCTTTAGTTTTATCTTTTATTAAAAAAATAGCTGACTATGAAAAAATGTCCGACCAGGTAGTTGCTACCGTAGAAACCTTGGAAGAATTTGTGTTCGAAAGGAATGCGGCGCAGGTTTTTCTAGCAGAGTATGATGGCGAACCAGCGGGTTTTGCTCTATACTTCGAAAATTTCTCCACCTTTATTGGCCGTACCGGGCTTTATTTGGAAGATTTATTTGTCGACCCGGATAAACGCGGCCTCGGCATTGGGAAAGCCCTGTTTCAGGCAGTAGCGGCAGAGGCAAAACGCCGCGGCTGCCAGCGTATGGAGTGGACCTGCCTTGACTGGAACACGCCGTCCATTGAATTTTACCGGCGAATGGGCGCCATATCGATGGATGAATGGACAACCTACCGGCTGGCCGGAAAAGCCATTAAAGAAGCGGTACAAAAATAGGAACAAACCGCGGTGACTGTTCCGCGGCTGAAATAAAAGAAAAAGGAAGGGAAACACATGCAGGAAACAATATGGGCTCTGGTACCAGCGGTAATCGCGATTGTTCTTGCTCTGATCACCAAGGAGGTTTATGTCTCGCTGTTGATCGGCATTTTATCCGGCGCACTTTTTTTCACAAATTTCCATCCGCTTGACGCATTGGAAACCACCTTTACCATCATGAGTGAAAAGGTGGGAAGCAACACGAACATTATTATTTTCCTGGTTCTTTTGGGAATGATCGTGGCGTTGATGAGCAAGTCCGGCGCTTCCCGCGCCTACGGCAACTGGGCGTCGCGAAGCATCAAAAGCAAACGGGGTGCGCTCGCCGCCACCTCAGGCCTCGGCGCCCTTATCTTTGTAGACGACTATTTCAACTGCCTGACTGTCGGAACGGTCATGGGCCCAGTCACCGACCGGCACCGTATCTCCCGCGCAAAGCTCGCTTACATTATCGATGCAACCGCTGCGCCAATTTGTATCATTGCCCCAATTTCAAGCTGGGCGGCCGCTGTAGGCTCCAGTCTGCCGGAGGGGAGCAGCATTGACGGGTTCAGCCTGTTCCTCCAGACCATCCCGTTTAACTTGTACGCGCTTCTCACTATTTTAATGGTTATATTCCTCATCGTCTTCAACTTTGACTTTGGAGCGATGAAACGGTATAACGACACCCACCAGGGGAACGAAGAATTTACGGCTTCCAGCGCCGTTATTGATGAAAAGCCCAAGAAGGGAAAGGTCTTCGACCTGGTTGTACCGATCGCCGCGCTGATTATCCTGTGCGTTGCCGCAATGCTCTACACCGGCGGCATTCTGGAAGGAGCGAACATTATTGACGCATTTGCGAACTGCAATTCTTCCCTCTCGCTGGTCTTTGGTTCGTTCTTTACTATTATCGTCATCTTCCTGCTTTACATTCCGCGCAAGGTCATCAGTTTTACTGAATTTGCAGGAAGCCTTGCGGAAGGGTTTAAGGCGATGGTTCCCGCTATCCTGATCCTGACCTTCGCCTGGACGCTGAGCGGTGTCTGCGGCGAAAGCTATCTTAATGCCGGCGGCTTTGTCAGCAACTTTGTACAGGAAACGGCACTTGCCACCACCATCCTGCCCGCAGCTTTCTTCTTAATTGCCCTCGGCCTTGCATTCGCCACAGGAACATCCTGGGGAACTTTCGGCATCCTGATCCCGATTGCTATCGCCATCTTCGGCGGTGTGGAAACCCAGCTTTTGATCATCACCGTTTCATCCATCCTGGCGGGTGCTGTCTGCGGCGACCATATCTCGCCGATTTCAGATACCACAATTCTTGCCTCCACCGGTGCAAGCTGCAACCATATTGACCATGTTTCTACCCAGCTCCCCTACGCGCTACTGGTGGCGGCTTGTTGCTTCATCGGTTATATCCTGGCCGGATTCACTCAAAACGGATGGCTTGCCCTCGGCGTTGGCGCCGTGCTACTCATAGCAGCGCTGCTTTTCTTCTACCAGCGCTCCAAAAAAACAAAAGCCGTAACGGAATAAAACACGAAAATAAAGAGAGGCATTTCATTTTGAAATGCCTCTCTTTATTTTGCCACAGCGCAGATTGTCTTTGAACCATCTCTCCATGGAGACCCGCAAACATCCCCAAATACATCCACATTGCCAAACCCGGCAGCGTTCAGCTCACGCAGCAGCGTTTCCGGCGTATAGCACTGGTTCCAGATATGATAACAACGACACCCCTCTTCGGAGATCACCAGGTACTGCTCCAGATAATTCAGCGTTTCCGGATAGTGGAGTACCCGGTGGATACAGGCGTACGGCTCCGGGCTCCAAAAGCCCCCTTCGGCGTATTCAATATCCTGCCCCTCGGGGAGCTCTTTCAGAAAGTGTTCCGTCCAGGCATCAAAGACCAGGACACCGCCCGGCTTTAGCGCCCTTTTGATTTTGCGAAGCAGAGTCAGCCGCTCCTCCGGTGACAAAACGCCCAGATCACAGTATATCAATACAACCGTATCAAATTCATTTTCAAACTGAATATCAAGATAATTCTGGCAGAGATAGTCTATTTCCCGTCCTTCAATGCGGCTCTTCGCATATTCAATGGAACGTCCGGAAAAATCCACCCCAGTGACAGAAAAGCCCGCTTGTGCAAAGTGTTCGGCATAAATACCAGGGCCGCAGCCAAGGTCGAGCAGCCTTTTCCCTCCCCCACAAACTCGCAAAATCCAGTCAGCAGACTTCTTGATAAAGGCATGATTTCTAGAAGCTGCGTCAATTTCGGGATTGAGATGCGCTTTCAACATCTGTTTTGATATATGTTCATCATCCCAAAATTGCGGAACGCCCGGTGTATAGACCGCTGGTTTTTCTTTTAGAAAATTTAATAAATCGCGATACATTTCTTCTCCTTTTTAAGCTTAGAACCACTTGTTTTTCTTAAAATAGATAATTTCAGCAATGACGATCAGAATGCTCACGGCAATCACAGCCGGATAACCCCACTCCCAGCCATACTCCGGCATTTTCAGGTTCATCCCGTACCAGCCCGCAACCAGGGTGAGAGGGAGGAAGATAGAGGTAATAACCGTGAAAAATTTCATAACGGTGTTTAAATTGATGTCAACCTGCGCTTGATACGCCTCCCGGATTTCGGTGACATACTCCTGAAGGTTTCCAACATGGCCGTACAGGCGATCGATCTTGTTTGCATAAATTTTGATATATTTAAGGGAAGTATCATCCAACAGGCCGTTTTCATTTCCGGATAAATCCTCCAACAAATCGAGGGTTTGCTCGTAAACCCGCTTCAGTTTCATCAGGTGTTTGCGCAGCCGTATGATTGCCTTAACGTAATCGGTGCGGTTTTTCCCGGTCATCACACTGTCTTCCAGTTCCGCAATCCGCCCCTCCAAATACTCTAAATGTTCCATATCCTTTCCGCTCAGGGTTTCAAACAGACGGTAGAGCAAACGCCCCAGCGTCCAGTTTCTTCCCTGCTCCTGCAAGAGCGTCTGAAACAATTCTTTAACCGGTTCTTCCTTTTCACAGACAAGCTGAAGCCACCCCAACCCAAGGATGACATGGATGCGTTCCAGATGTATTTGATGGTGGGGAAAAGTAAGGCTGGCAAAACAAAAAAGATCGAGCCCCTCCCGGCTTTCAAACCGGATCGCGTTGCTTTCCAGCGCGCTGAGCAGAACTGCCTGTGCCCCTTTACCAGTCAGCAGGTCCGCCTCCCCCACACAGTTAACCGCAATATAGCTATCCTGCCGGTTATACCGTTCTTCTTTACCACAGGGCTGCAGCATTCCTGCCCGGATTCGAAACAGCATCTTCCGTTCATCCTCCTTTACCTGTTTTACACTACCAGTATGATACGAAAAACGCCCCCTGTCAATTGCAAACTGACAGGAGGCGTTCTACTAAATCAGCTGTTTTTCATAATGACCATCTGTATGCCCTCGCTGGTATGCTCGCAGGCGTCGCAGCATTTTTCCATATGATCGAATATTGCCGTCCAGGCGTAAATTTCAGTTGGGGAATAAGAAGAAGTATACAGCCCACGGATCGCCCCAGTGTATAGCTGATCCCCTTCGCCCTCCAGGCGGTTGACCTCGACGATGCTCTGTTGAATCGTCGAGGATTTTTTATAATTCTCAAATTCACCCATCAGCTTTACGAGCTCATCACAACATGCAACAATCAATTCTGCAAAGCGGAAGGCATCCGGCCGGATAATCTGGATATTAAACATATACAGCCGCAGCAATACGTCTTCCACAGCGTCGGTAATATTATCAATTTCCTGGCTCAGAGCAATAATATCTTCCCGGTCAATCGGTGTGATAAATTCCTTGACCAAAAGGTCTGCCATTTCGTGCTTTGCCTGGTCGGCGGCATGCTCAATACTATGCATATAGTCCATCCGCTCCGGCAATTTCTGTATGTCGTAATTTTCCAGTATATCCTGCAGCGTCCGGGCGGCTTTCTGCGAATATTCCACCAGCCCCTTCAGCATTGCATAGTAATTGTGCTGCCTTTTTCCCATTTCCCGTTTCATCCCTCTTTCTTAAAATATCGCGATGAACAATTTTGACATCAAATAGCCAATGATCCCACAGCCCGGGAACGTCAAAATCCAGGCAAGCATCATTTCACGGACAACTCCCCAGTTGACACTGCTCATCCGCCTTGCGGCGCCCACCCCCATAATTGCAGTGGTCTTAGTGTGAGTGGTGCTGACCGGAAGACCGGAAAATGAAGAAATCATCAAACAAGCGGCTCCCGCAAGATCGGCGGAAAAACCCTGGTATTTTTCAAGCTTAACCATATCCATGCCAACAGATTTGATAATCCGGTAACCGCCGATACTGGTCCCCAGCGCCATAACGACGCTACAAAGCACCATCAGCCAAACCGGGATTGTAAAGCTGGTTACATCCGACTTTCCCTGTGACAGAAAAACGCCCAGCAGAAAAACGCCCATAAACTTCTGGCCGTCCTGCGCGCCATGCATGAAAGCCATAGCGCCTCCTCCAGCAATCTGCGCCCAGCGGAAAAAGGTTCCTGTTTTCCGGCGATCTACCCGGCGGAAAACAGTTTCGGTCAATTTGGCGGACAGCCATCCCAACCCGAAGCCGAGAAGAGTGGAAAGAACCAGTCCGTAAATCACTTTTATCCACTCAGCACCGTTAATCCCTCCAAGACCGTTCTGGAGAGCAATTGCCGCTCCGGAGAGCCCGGCGATCAGAGCATGGCTTTCACTGGTGGGAATGCCAAAATACCAGGCGGCTACCGCCCAGGCAACAATGGCAAACATTGCGGCGCACAGTGCAATTAACGACTGATGCGTTTCCCCGCCGAAATCAACCATATTATAGATTGTTTCTGCAACCGTTGCATTGATTGCTGTCATGACAAAGGCACCGGCAAAATTCATTACCGCCGCCATAACAATCGCGGCGCGCACCCCCATACTCCGGGTGGAGACACAGGTTGCAATCGCATTCGGCGCATCAGTCCATCCATTGACCATAATCACGCCAAGCGTGAGCAAAACGGTAATTGCAAGGGCAGGGTTCGAAAAAAGCTGGGAAAGAAACTCGCTTAAAGAAATGGACATAAACTTTCCTCACCGATATGTATTTGTTTTTACTAAAATTACAATTTCATTATACACGGATTCACAGGAATTTCAACACAAATATTATCTTTCTTCCTCATGGCCTTCCGGATATACCGCTTGTGGAACCGCAAGTTTTGGAAGATGGAACAGACGCCTGGCAATTACAAAATATCCTATTGCCAAAAGGGCCATTGCGCTGACCCAAGCCATGGAATTGGCAAGGCAGGCCCCTGTAAACCCCCACAGTGCTGTTAAAACAATGGCTGCAAAAATACGCACCACAAGTTCTAAGACGCCGGAGAGTGTCGGTATAAAACTTTTGCCAAGCCCCTGCAAAGTATTCCTGAAAATGAAAAGCAGCGCCAGGAAAACATAGCAAATCCCGTTGATGGTCAGCATAATCTGCGCCAGGGAGACCACCTCCGGAGCACTCTCACCCACAAACGCCATGACCAGGTACTTCCCCGCACAGATATTGACAACACCGAGAAGAACGCTGATTCCCCCCGCGATCAAGCAGCACTGACGAACTCCGGTCTTGATCCGCCCGGTCAGGTTTGCACCGAAGTTCTGTGCCGTATAGGTCGCCATTGCAATGCCGAACGACATACTGGGCATGGTCATCAGGTTATCAATTTTAGAAGCTGCCGTATACGCAGTCACCGCCGTTGTCCCCAGAGTATTCAGGGCAACCTGCACCGTGATGGTGCCAATTGCGATAATTGAGGACTGAAAGCCCATTGGGATGGCAAGCTTGATGTGTAGCAAAAGCTGTTCTTTGCTCTGGCGCCAATCCTCTCCGCGGATACGCAGGATTGGGAACTTTTTAATAATGTAAACCATACAGAGAAAACCCGCTGACGCCTGCGAAATGACCGTGGCAAAGGCGGCTCCCGCCACGCCCATAGAACAGCCGAGGATAAAAACAAAATCCAGCCCAATATTTAAAAGGCTTGCGATAACCAGAAAGATCAGCGGTGTGCGGCTGTCCCCCAATGCGCGCAGAACATTGGACAGGAAGTTAAAAAAGACAGCCGCCGCAATACCTGCATAAATTACTACAATATAGCTGTAAGCGTCATCAATAATTTTAGCCGGCGTCTGCATCAGCTCCAGAACAGGACGGGCCAGCAAAACACTAAAAATTGTCAAAACAACGGTGACGCCGCCTGCAATGAGGATACCAGTGGCAAAGCTCCTCCTTACACCCTCCTCATCCCCTGCGCCGAAACGCTGGGCAACAACAATAGAGAGCCCTGAAGTCATTCCCATTGCGAAGCCAATAATAAAAAACATGATACTGCCCGTACAGCCAACAGCTGCAAGGGCGTCCGCACCAATAGTCCGTCCGACAATCAGGGTATCCGCCATATTGTAGAGCTGCTGAAAAATATTACCGATCAACAACGGCAGGGTAAACATTAAAATTAATTTTGTGGGGGAACCTTTGGTCAAATCTTTCGTCATGCACAAACTCCTATCCAATCAACCGTCTTCATCCAAACTACCGAGTAATATATTAACATTCCCAGCCCTATAACCGTCAAGTAATTTTCGCAATTTCAGAATATTCCACAGTTTCTCTCCTGTTTTTTCCCGGATTTTTCATTTACTGGCCCAATCCTGATTCTTTCAGAATTCTTTCGCCTGACGTACTTCCTTTCTTCACATTCCGGCAATATACTTCTTATTTAATACAAATCAAAGAAGATTACAAATGGAAAAAAGCTTAAATTTCCCATGCTGATCCTATCGCCTTTCCTGGCTATCAGTATTCTCTCCGGATGCAGCGGAGGCGGCTTTTCGTATAGCAGTGAAATAGATGACAACGATTTTTGGAAAAACGTAACAGCACTTGACCATGTTGAACTTTGCGACTACCAGAATATCTCTATCCCCAGCGACGTCTATCAAATTACAGACGATGCCGTCCAGACGGAAATTGACTCCATCCTGGAAGGATATGCAACCAGTACCCAAGTCACCGACCGCGCGGTTGCAGACGGCGATACCGTCAACATCGACTATATCGGCACCATTGACGGGGTCGAATTTGAGGGCGGAAGCACGGAGGGCGAAGGCAGTGAGGTCACTATTGGCGTTACAGGCTTTATTGACGATTTTTTAGAACAGTTGATCGGCCATATGCCGGGGAAACTTTTGATGTAGAGGTTACCTTTCCGGACGATTACGGAAAAGAAGAGCTAAATGGGAAAGACGCAGTCTTTGCGGTAACTATAAATTATATTTCCGAATCAAAAACACCAGAGCTGACAGACATCTTTGTGGAAGAAAATTTATTGGAAACTAACGGCTGGGCTACTGTGATAGAAATGAAAGAAGGAAAACGCGGTTTATAATTATTTGACAGATTATTTGGTTGAAAACACCGTAATTTTAACCCTTCCGGAATCAATTTTAAAATACCAGGAAGACTATCTCGTATTTTATTACCAGGATTGCGCCACCAGGCTGAGCCTGGACGCAATTCGCGTTCCGGGTTCAGTTTTTATTTTGCCTTTTCGCTCGCGTTTATGGCAGGTATCTTTTTTGTAGCGTAAACCCAGCTATTACGGTGTTGAGATTTCGGAATTCCTAAATACCTACGTTGGCGTAAGTTTAACTGACAAACTTTTGAAAACTTATTCCGAGGACAATAAAAAAACTGCCAGCCTCTATCTAATTGTCCAGGCAATTGCAGAGGACGCCTCCCTTTCAGTAGACGAAGCCGCTGTTGCCGATTATTTTAAGACCTATGTAGGAGTAGACGATTACTCAGATTATGAAGAAACCTATGGTACGTCTTATTTAAAGCTCAGCGCGTTAAAGCAGGCCGTAATGGATTATTTAGCGGAACACGCGACTCTGGCATAGCGGGGGTCGCATATAAAAAAGCAGCGCGCCGTTTTAAACGGCGCGCTGCTTTTTTATATCGATGATTTACTTATTCAAAGCTGACGACATCGAGCCAGGACATTAAGAAATCGGCTTCCCCATCGATCCCTCTGGAGAGCTGAACCCCGGCTACTACCGGCAGCCACTGCTGGATATACTGCTTTGCAACATCGGTTTTGATGCAGACTTTCTTCACATAGCTTTCGGCAAGCTCTTTCTGCCCGTTCATCATAAAGAAAAGGTAGGTTCTTGCAGTATCGGCACTTCCGTTGCCCTGAACCGCATGAGACCAGTCGATAATATAAGGCGTTCCATCCTCAGCGACAATGATATTGCTCGGGACCAAGTCGCCGTGGCAAACTTTGTTATGCTTCGGCGCAGCGTCCAGACGGCTGTGGAGCTCATAACGAACCGAAGGGTCAATTTTCAGACTGGAAATAGCGTTATGCATCTTCTCGCGTAAGCGGTTGAGATGAGCCGCTTTTTTGCTGTGGATTTCCATCTGGATATCGACCAGCAAGTCAATATACTTATCGGTGTTTTTCGGGTCTTCCTTGATCATTTGTTCTAAGGTCTTGCCCTTAATATATTCCATGACAATGGTCCATTTTCCATCCATCTGGCAAACTTCCAGCACCTTGGGGACATTTAGACCGGTTTCCTGCACGCGAACCTGATTGAGCGCCTCGTTAAAAACATTGGAAGGGGGAAACGTTTCGTCAAACGTTTTGTAAACCTTAGACCCGTCCGTATATACAACCTTGTGAGGACGTGTAAAAATCACCTGCAAATTATCCATAAGAAAGACTCCTTTCCATTTACCGCACTCCTGCGGATTGATCTACCGCTATTATAACAGAAATACGTTGAGATTTCCATAGAATTTGTTATATTTTCACAAATTTTATTTTATGGCTTATCGACAAAATTTGCTTCTATGAGAAAGCGGCGAAGGCCAAGGGCCTCCGCCGCCCAACATCGCGACTTATTTACCGTAGTAGCATTTAAGGTAAATCTCTTTAATCTCGCTCATCAACGGATAACGCGGGTTTGCGCCAGTGCACTGGTCATCAAATGCATTTTCAACCATTTCATCCAAAGTAGCAAGGAATGCCTTCTCGTCAATACCGTAATCTTTAATGGTTTTCTTAATTCCGACTTTCTCTTTCAGCTCTTCGATCCCTTTAATGAATTTTTCAAGGGTATCTTTATCATCTTTTCCAACAAAGCCGCAGAAACGGGCACACTCAGCGTAACGAGCCAAGCAATGCGGATATTCATACTGCGGGAAAGTGCCCATCTTGGTCGGAACTTCTGCTGCATTAAAGCGCATGATTTCGGTAATCAAAAGCGCATTTGCAACGCCGTGCGGTAAATGATGGTAAGCACCCAGTTTATGCGCCATAGAATGGCAGACACCCAGGAACGCATTGGCAAACGCCATACCGGCCATTGTAGAAGCATCAGCCATTTTCTCACGGGCAATCGGATCGTTTGCACCGTTTTCATAAGCGCTTGGCAGGTACTCAAAGACATTCTTCATTGCTTTCAGCGCAAGGCCGTCGGTGTAATCAGTTGCCATAATAGAGGCATAAGCTTCAAGAGCGTGGGTCAAAGCGTCGATACCGGAAGCGCTGGTTAAGCCCTTCGGCTGTGTCATCATGTTATCAGCGTCAACAATCGCCATCTTCGGCAGAAGCTCATAGTCGGCCAGCGGGTATTTAACGCCGGTGGACTCATCGGTAATAACCGCAAACGGAGTGACCTCAGAACCGGTACCGGAAGAAGTAGGAATTGCAACAAAATAGGCCTTTTCACCCATTTTCGGGAAGGTGTAAACCCTCTTACGAATATCCATGAAACGCATTGCCATGTCGAGGAAGTCAACCTCCGGATGCTCATACATCACCCACATGATTTTCGCAGCATCCATCGCGGAACCACCACCGAGGGCAATAATGCAGTCAGGCTCAAAGGAAAGCATCGCTTTTGTACCTTCTTTTGCACAAGCCAGGGTCGGATCCGGAGCAACGTCATAGAAGCAGGTGTGCTGAATACCCATTTCATCGAGCTTATCCTCAATCGGTTTCACATATCCATTTTTATAGAGGAAGGAGTCCGTTACGATAAAGGCTTTTTTCTTATGCATAATGGTTCCGAGTTCATCCAGTGCAACCGGCATACAGCCCTTTTTGAAGTAAACCTTTTCAGGCGCTCTAAACCACAGCATATTTTCCCTTCTCTCCGCAACAGTCTTGATATTAATCAGGTGTTTCACGCCAACGTTTTCCGAGACGGAGTTGCCGCCCCAGGAGCCGCAGCCGAGGGTCAGAGACGGGGCAAGCTTAAAGTTGTACAGGTCGCCGATGCCACCGTGGGAAGACGGGGTGTTGACAAGGATACGGCAGGTTTTCATAGCGGCCGCATGTTTCGCCATTTTTTCAGTCTGTGCCGGATGGACGTACAGGGATGCGGTATGCCCGTAGCCGCCGTCTGCAACAAGGCGCTCCGCCTTTGCAATCGCATCGTCAAAATCTTTCGCCTTGTACATTGCGAGAACCGGGGAGAGCTTCTCATGCGCAAACTCTTCGGAGATATCGACAGACTCGACCTCGCCAATCAGGATTTTGGTCGCTTCCGGAACGTTAACGCCAGCAAGCTTTGCAATGTTGTACGCAGACTGGCCAACGATCTTCGCATTGAGCGCGCCGTTGATCAGGATCGTCTTTCTAACCTTGTCGATTTCATCGCCTTTGAGGAAGTAACAGCCCCTGTCGGCAAATTCCTTTTTAACCGCGTCATAAACACCTTCCAAAACAGTGACGGACTGCTCAGAAGCACAGATCATGCCGTTGTCAAAAGTTTTGGAATGGATGATCGAGTTGACAGCCAGTTTGACATCGGCAGTGTCATCGATGATAACCGGGGTATTGCCCGCGCCAACGCCGAGGGCCGGTTTGCCGGAAGAATACGCAGCCTTGACCATGCCGGGGCCGCCGGTAGCAAGGATGGTATCTGCATTTTTCATCAGCTCGTTGGTGAGCTCCAGAGACGGAACGTCAATCCAGGAGATGATGCCTTCCGGAGCGCCCGCCTTGACAGCAGCGTCCAGAACAATTTTAGCCGCCTCAATGGTGCAGTTTTTCGCACGCGGATGGGGGCTGATGACAATCGCGTTCCTTGTTTTCAGGCAGAGCAGGCACTTAAAAATCGCAGTAGAGGTCGGGTTGGTGGTCGGGATGACCGCGCCGATGATCCCAATCGGTTCCGCAATTTTTTTGATCCCAAAAGAAGGATCATATTCAATTACACCACATGTTTTGGTGTCTTTATAAGCATTGTAAATATATTCAGCAGCATAGTGGTTTTTAATAACCTTGTCTTCCACAACACCCATCCCGGTTTCGGCAACCGCCATTTTGGCAAGCGGGATACGCTGTTTGTTGGCAGCCATTGCCGCCGCTTTGAAGATTTCGTCCACCTGCTCCTGGGTATAGGTAGCGAACACCTTCTGTGCTTCTCTCATCGCCGCCATTTTTGCAGTCAACGCTTCAACGGTGTCAATGATTTCCGGCACGTTTGTGATCGTTTCCTTTTTCGCCATGACAATAATCCCCCTTAAAATCATTGCAGTGTCTCATAAACGCGTTTTTCACAGCGTTTACCGACTTAGTTGTCCTTCTGTGATCCCTGGGTTTATACAGATAAAATATACAGCTTTCCCTCTGCAAAACCCTGTGTGTTATTTTTCTAACAAAGTTATAATAGCATATTTATATTGCTTTGTCCATACCTTTTTTGAAATTTGTTTATTTTTTAACAATATGATACAAAAACCTTTTCCGTTCCGTTCAAACCGACGAATGCTGAAAAAAGTTTATTCCTTTTTCAGCATTCATTTCAAGCGAGAAAACCATCTTAACTGCAGCTGTAGCCGCAGGGATCTTTTTACTTTTCCGTAAAGGGCAAAACCAAACGCATTTGCGCCGGGGTAGTAAAAGTTCTATAATAAAGGTATCTTTTTAACCGGAGGCTTGTCATATGGTTATCGCTGACCTTCACATCCACTCAAAATATTCCCGCGCCACCAGCAGGGACTGCGACCTGCCCCATCTTGACCTCTGGGCCAGACGAAAGGGTATTCACCTGCTCGGCACCGGGGACTTCACCCACCCTGCCTGGCGGGGGGAGATGGAAGAGCTGCTCGTCCCCACAGGCGGCGGGTTCTACACCTTGAAAGACAGCGTCCGGATGGAGGACGAAACCGCCGGTGAACCAATTCAGCCCCGGTTTGTTGTAAGCGGGGAAATCAGTTCCATTTACAAAAAAAATGGGAAAACGAGGAAGGTACATAACGTCATTCTGCTCCCGGGGCTTGAGGAAGCCAAGGCGCTTTCGGACAAGCTGGAGGCCATTGGCAACATCCATTCGGACGGGCGTCCAATTCTCGGGCTGGACAGCCGCGACCTGCTCGAAATCACATTGGAGACCTGCCCGGAAGCAATTTTTATTCCAGCCCATATTTGGACGCCCCATTTTTCCCTGTTCGGCGCCTTTTCGGGGTTTGATACAATTGAAGAATGTTTTGAAGACCTGACGCCCTATATCTACGCGCTGGAAACGGGGCTTTCTTCTGACCCGCCAATGAACCGCCGGGTTTCGGCTCTTGACCGGTATACACTGGTTTCCAACTCAGATGCCCACTCCCCCGCAAAACTGGGGCGGGAGGCGAACCTGCTGGACATGATACTGACCTATCGCGATTTTAAAAACGCGGTTGAAACAGGAAACGGTTTTGCCGGCACGGTGGAATTTTTCCCGGAAGAGGGCAAATACCATCTAGACGGCCACCGGAACTGCGGAGTCTGCCTGACGCCGGAGGAAACAATCCGGTATGATGGAAAATGCCCGGCCTGCGGCAAAAAAATTACCATTGGGGTAGAGCACCGGGTAGAAGAACTTGCCGACCGGCCCGCAGGGCAGCTCCCCACGGGGATGAAGCCCTTTGAAAGCCTGGTTCCCCTGCCGGAGACGATCGGAGGTTCCACGGGCTTCTCCCCCAACAGCAAAAAAACTGAAGCTCGTTATTTTGAACTTCTCAAATCCATTGGGCCGGAGTTTTATATTCTCCGAGAAGCGCCGCTGGATCAGATTGAGCGGGAGGCCGGCGTTTGTATCGCGGAGGGAATCCGACGGCTGCGCCAGGGGAAAGTGAATAAAGTGGCAGGGTACGACGGTGAATACGGTGTCATTTCACTTTTAAACGCCGCCGAAATCGAAGAGCTCAACGGTCAGGCCTCTCTGTTTGGGCCCGCATCCCCAAGGCCTTCTGTTAAAGCGAAGCCGGGTGCTATTCTAAAGCCAAAAAAAGCGGCCGAAGCTTCAAAAGCTGTTTTGGCGGCGGAGGAACTGAACCCGGAACAGCAAGCGGCGGTAACCGCTGCTGAACCGGCTGTCGCCGTCATTGCGGGGCCGGGAACCGGCAAGACAAAAACTCTAATCGCACGGATTGCCTGGCTTTTGGAAGAAGGCGGCGCTAAGCCCTCTGAAATTACAGCGGTCACCTTTACAAACCAGGCTGCAGCTGAAATGCGCCGCAGGTTGGAAGAACGCTTTGGCGGAAAAAACGCTCTGCGCGGGATGACAATCGGCACCTTTCACTCAATCTGCCTGAAACTGCTCGGCTCTCCCACACTGATCAGCCGTTCTGAAGCGCTGGAAGCAGCCGCAGAAGTTTTGCAAAAACTCGGGCTGCAAGAAACGCCCGGCCGTTTTTTGCAGCAGGTATCCGGTTATAAAAACGGCGTTTTTACCCCAGACGATACATTGGTGGAGGCTATTTCAACCTATTGTCTGCAATTAAGCAAGTGGGCCGCTCTGGATTTTGATGACCTTCTGGACGCCGCCTTAAATTACCCCGCCGATAAAATACGGGGGTTCACTCACCTGCTCGTGGACGAATTCCAGGATATCAACGGGCTGCAATACAATTTGATCCGGAAATGGGCAGCAGACGGAAAAAGCCTGTTTGTCATTGGGGATCCGGACCAGTCGATTTACGGGTTCCGCGGCGCCACCAGCAAATGCTTTGAACGCCTACGGGAAGAACTGCCCTCCCTAAGGGTCATCCATCTGGTTCAGAACTACCGCTCTACGCCGCAAATTTTGTCCTGCGCCCAATCCGCCCTGCCGGAAGACGAGACTCGTCAGAACCTGTCCGCCAACCGCCCGGACGGCGAACCGGTCCGGCTGGTGGATGCTGACAGCGACTTTTCAGAAGGGATTTTTATCGCCAAGGAAATCAGCCGGATGACAGGCGGCATGGACATGCTTGAAAGCCAGCGTTCGGCGGAACGCACGGCCTTCCGCTCATTTTCAGACATCGCCATCCTCTGCCGCACCCACCGCCAGGCAGATCTGATTGAAAAGTGCCTGCGCCACGACAGCATTCCCTGTATTGTAACGGGGAGGGAGGGTTTTCTGGAGGATTCCGAGGTGCGGGGTACTCTGGCGTTTTTTCGTTTCCTGCTCAACCCGGAGGATCTGCCCTCCCTGCGTTCCTCTCTCCGGTATATCTGGAACTGCCCGGCAGACCTTATCGACCAGGCTAGCGCCTATTTCAGCACTGTAAAGATGCTGAATCCCGCCGCCTGCTTAAACGAATTTCAAGGGCTGGGTGTGCTATCTCTCTGGGCAGAGGCCGTAGAAACCTATTTACCGTTTGTAAAAAAGGAAAAGCCCCGAAAACTGCTTGAACGCTGGACCAAAGAGAAAAACCTTTCCGCCGCAATGGAGAAACTCCTTCAAACTTCAGTTTTTTATTCAGATACGCCGGCTTTCCTGCAAAACCTTTTGCTGGGGCAGGAGGGTGACCTTATGCGTGCCGCCGGAAAAAATTACGAATCGGGCGCAGTCCGGCTGATGACCCTCCACGGTTCCAAAGGCCTGGAATTCCCGGTCGTCTTCCTCGCCGGAGTCAAAAAGGGAATTATCCCGTTTGAATCAGCACGGCACCCGTCCGACCCGGAAGAGGAACGCAGGCTGTTCTTTGTGGGATTAACCCGCGCCAAAGAGGAGCTGGTTCTGTCTGCCGCACCAGAATTTTCCCCGTTTCTTGACGGTATGGCCCTCAAGCGGCAGACAACGGCAAATTCAAAGCCCGCTCCGGAGACAGAACAGCTGAGCTTGTTTTAACAGGTAGATTCTTGGCTACTCCGTCTAATGTTTTGTTCCTATGCGTCCGGAGGCGCAAACGCGCTTTCAGGCGGCCTTAAGGAATTTAATGAACAAACCGGACAGCATTTTGAACGGTGATATACGGTTCCTTACCCGCCTCTGTGCCACGGTGGATGCTTCCAAAAACTACACCTATTTCACCAGTTTATCGGAAGTGCGGGCAACATCGTTCGGTTCGTTTACTGGACCGATGCCATTGCGAATGCGGAATAACCCTCTGCGGCAGATTCACCCTTCCTATAAAGCCGAGAAAAGCGAGGCCAAAACGGCTTCGCTTTTTTCTTTATATGTGTGTGGCTGCCTAGCAAATTTAATCAAGGCCGGGGCGTTTTTCATCCCGGATGGCAGCGCCCGCCACGTTGAGGAAGTAATTGACATCCCAAACGTTGTGAACCTCCGGTTCCATCCAATTGGCCGCGTCTGCGGCTGCCTGCCAACGATCCAGCGCTTTCTGGGAATTGCCCTTTGCCTTTTCTTCAAGAGCGCCCGCCATTAAAACGCAGATTTCGGCATGGTAGCGGATATACTTCCAGGTTGCCTGGTCACACTTTCCTTCCGCCGCCTCTTCCCTTTCCTTAAACCAAGGCTGTCTTTCCTGCACATAGGCGGAAAGCGCAGCAAAATCCTTTGCACGGGCCGGGTTGACAGACTCTTCCTCCAGTCGCTGGTACGGTGGGTGGAAAAGATCTGAAAGCGTTTTAAAATACTCCTTCATCGTTCCCGCATCCGTGCCGAATACATCTTCCAGGTATGCGTCCGCTACCTGGTCGAAGGATTGCTCCCGGTTCCAGAGGGCGGAGGCCATCGCGGTCATTCCAAGGGCAGTGGGAAAAGCGGCGCGCTGCATCTGGCAGCTCATCATTCCGTTGATCCCCAGTTCTTTCAGGTCTTTCATATCTTCAAACAGCACCTGAGAGGAACGGTAACCTCCCAGATCGAAATTCCAATCCCAAAGCAGGTGATAGTCATAGTCAAAACTGTCTCCCGCAAAACCCTTCTGCCACTCTTTCAGGTAGGCGATATTGTCTTCCACCTTGGTGGGAAGTTCAACCCGGTTACGGAGATAGGGCACTGTTTTTCCCCCGCCTACACCGTTTTCGCCGAGAAAAGTGGTAGTATAGGTCCGGCTGATCGGGGCGAACATCAGGGTGAAGCGGTCCCGCTCGATAATCCTCTCTTTTTCCGGAGCCCAGAGCAGGTCCATGTAAACTAAAAACACGATTCGCGTTTTCAGCTTTTCCGCAGCCAGCCGCGAGTCGATTTCATTGAGAAGCCTGACATAATAATCAGACGGGCGGGTGTTTTTGCAGTTTTCACATTCGCAGTGGTTGTTCGCTTCGTCGGCAAGCCAGAAGTGGATATAATCCACCTGCGGATGTTCCTTTGAATAAGAAACAACCGCCTCGACCACCGTTTTCCGGATGTCCGGATTTGAATAACAAAGCTGGGTGTTGAGGGAAATCCCTTTCCAAATACCCCGTTTCCCGTTTACCAACGCAAACGGTTCCACTTCTTTTTCAGTGAGGTGGTATTCCTGCGGTTCCCAACCGTGGCCCGGAATCCCGAAAGGCTCACAGGTCCAGCCATGGCCGACCCGGTGGAGCATCATACCGCGCTCTTTAATTTCTGAGACGGTTTCCTCCACCATGGCGGTCACTTCTTCCACACTGGTTTTCTGCCCCTGCATTCCAGGGTTAGAAGCGTGGGAGTACCACTTGTCAAAAAAGGTGTAAGGCACCATAAACTGGTGAAAATACCCGTTTAAGCCCACCTTGGGCATCCAACGGATAATTTGCCGGACATGGTTGTAAGAACACGCGCCCTCTATGCAGATACCGCGGTGGCGGTAAGAAGCCTTTTCATGAATGGACACACGCAGTTTTCTCAGGTCCCCGAGGATTATTTTTTCTCCGTCCTCTCCCGGGCGGATCCATCGGCAGCCAGCTTCACGCAGGAAACGGTAGGCGGCAATCAGCACGCTTCTAGGGTTTGGGCCAGCGATAATCCCCTCGCAATTCGCAACTTTAATTTCCACCGCGTCGTCAAGCTCCGGATTCCTGTCCGACGGGGTTTGCTCTGAAAGCCCCACCCGGATCCCCCGTAAGCCGACGTAATTTTCCCCAGCGAGCAATACCGCCGTCTCAACCGACGGATCCACCATTGGCAGATATTTTTTCAATTCTTCTGCCGCCAGCCGGACGGCCGGGTCGGAACCCATTTGAATAATTCTGATTTCCACCATATTCCCCTCCTCATCTAATCGTTAATCGAACAAAATATTTCCCTCCCGCATCACAAAGCTGACGCGGATATCATCGTCGAACATTACCACATCTCCGGCCATTCCTTCGGCAAGGCTGCCACGGCACTTCTCCAGTCCAACCGACTTGGCAACGTTATAACTTGCCATAGCAACAGCCTTTGCAAGCGGAATTCCCACATTTTTAACCGCGTTGCGTACAAGAATGTCAGCCGTTGCAACGCTTCCTGCAAAAGCCGTGCGGTCGGCCAGCATAGCAACCCCGTCTGTCACCAGAACGGGGAGCCCTCCCAGTTCGTACTCACCTTCCGGCATATCGGCGGGACGGGTTGCATCGCTTGTAAGCATTACCTGGTCGGAACGTTTGCATTTCAAAAGAAGCCGAATCATCTCCGGTGGCATATGGCGTCCGTCTGAAATAATTTCCGCGCTGTAGCCGTCAAGCTCCAGGGCCGCTTCAATCACCCCGGCTCTGCAGTAATAATCGGGGGAACGGATACCGCTCATCGCGTTGAAACAATGGGTAACATGGCTGAACCCAGCTTCGAGCGCCTGTTGCATAACGCTGTAATCAGCATCGGTATGGGCGGCGCTTACCAGCACGCCCTTCCTCCTTAAATAGGCGGCCAACTCAAACGCTCCCGGGAGTTCCGGCGCCATAGAAATCCGAAGCACATCCTCTCCGGCACCTGAAATTGCGCGAAACGCTTCTATTGACGGGGATTGCAGATAAGCGGGATTCTGCGCGCCCTTATATTTCATGGAAATGAAAGGCCCTTCCAGGTGTATTCCCAAAACAGAGGCTCCGCAGTGAGAACATATTTTAACATTGCGGACGGCGCGGCAGGCTTTCCGGATATTCTCCGGAGATGCCGTCAAAGTCGTCGGAAGGAACCCAGTCATTCCATGCCTTGCATGGGTCTCGGCAATTTGAACGATCGCTTCCTCTGTACCGTCCATTGTGTCTGCGCCCCCGCCCCCGTGGACGTGCGCGTCAATAAAGCCCGGGGAGATGTAGCGCCCTGCAGCGTCGATTACCCGGTCAGACGGCGAGGGGGTGAACTCCGCGCTGAACACCTTGGAAATTTTTCCGTCTTCTACCACAACACCGCCCTGATCCAGAATATTGTCCCGTAAAACCAATTTGCCATTATATAGGATTATCGCCATCCTGGGTCATCTCCCTTCGCCGGAGTCATATCCGGCAAACCAGCATTTGGTGTTCCAGTTCTCCGCCTCAATTCTTTTTTTCAGCGCTTCGGGCGTCACCTGCATTGCTATGCTGTCAGGCGACTCCACCGCCATCCCGGCGCAAAGAGCGCCGAGTTCAGGCGCGCTCGCAAGGGCGGTCTCTCCAAGCCTCGAGTCACTGTGCCCCTTTAAGAACGGGTAGCCCAGTGCCAGCGCCGCAATCGTCCCGCCCAGGAACGCATCCCCTGCACCGGTGGTGTTGACTACAGCAGCTGGGATTGCGGATATAAACTCCATGCCGGAAGAATCAAATGCGTACGCGCCGTCTTTTCCACAGGTTACCAGCACGCGGATTTCCGGATTAAACCGCTTTGCATACTCATAGAGCCCCAGCGCGGTTCCCTGTGCATTTCCATTTGCTCCGGAAATGGCCTGCGCCTCTTCCAAGTTAACGGCGAGCAGGTCACAGTACCGCAGCATACCAAGTTCTTTTAACTGTCCCGCTTCTCCGGCAGCAACTGAAAGAACGCAAAAGCTTCCCTTTTCACGGCCAAACCGCAGAAGCTCCAAACGGCTTTCCATCGACACCTCGGGGATGGCGGCAACAATCGCCTCCGGCCCGGGGTTAATCCGCTGCAGACAGGTCATGATATAATCCGGCGTCACAGCAGAACCCGCCCCATTTGAAGCGGTAAAATTGCAACCTTCTTTATCCGGGTATTGCAGGCAGACACTGACCGCCGTTGGGTAGTCAGTAACCTTACTTATATAGGTTGTATTCATTCCGGCACGGCGCATCTCGCCGATCAGCCGCTCACCGGCGCTGTCCGCACCCACACAGCCAACCGGAAAAACTTCCGCCTCAGGAGCAAGCAGGGTTGAAATATAATGAAAGACGATATGTAATTTGCAGTAATCCCTGGCGTCACTCAAGGTTACCAGGCGGGATTCGCTCCGGCCAAGGGTGCGGTTGTCATCCGTTAAAAAAAACATCCCAACGCCGATTCCACCTGTGCCGATTACTTTGCTGAATCTCCGTTTCACAGGTTGACCCCCTTGAACTTCCACTCAGGATGATGGGAAAACGGATGATCAGCCGTCTCCTCCGTTGCGGTAATCAGGGCATCGGGGTGCTCCTGTAAAAGTGTCATTGGATATTCCGGCGTTGGTTCGTCAGCAAACAGGGCGACCCGCAGCGCTGTCTGCTTCCAGGCGCCAGTGGCGGAATAAACCCTGATTTTTTTTGCCTTCATGCACTCCTTGACTCCAAGTGTAACGGACATCGGCGGCTGAAATTGCCAAGCCGCGCCGTATTCCCGCTGAGAAAGCGCTAAAATAGTATCAAAGTTGTTTTCCTGAATTCTCGCAGCCCCCTCTTTGATTTCCTCAATCGTTACCGGAACATATGGGTTCCTTTTCGCCTGGTTATATGCAATATGTCCATCCTGTCCCCATCCGCCTAATGTGTAATCAATCTCTGTTCCAGCGATCATCTCGGAAATCTTATTGACATTATCGGGCGTAAGATAATGCCGGTTTTCAAGCGGAGTTCGCAGCTCTTCCTCAACGGCACCGTAAAAAAAGCGATCCATAAAGCTTTTAAAGTTGGATGGGTCGTCTTCGGGAAGGAGTTTTCCCTCCCAGTCAAGGTTTTCGTCCATATGAAATACAACCATATTTTGCAGGGAAATGCGCTCTGTGTTGACAATCCGCGCAAATGGTTCATACCATTGTTTCGGTCCGCAGGGGACAATCGCGTTAAAACGCCGCCCCTCCTCGTTGGCTTTTTTGATTTCATCCGCGAAATCCCTGGCCATTACTTCTCCCAAAGTTGCCGCGTCCCTGACAATCCGCAGCGGCACTTTCCGCCCCGGGTGATTCATCAGTTCCTGCCTGGGAATTGCACACCATTCATAAATCTGTTTCTTGGTCAGCATGATACATCATCACTCCTTTTAAAACATTCACAAAACAAAGATAGAATCTTTGTAAAGCTTCACAATTCTAATTGCATTTTCAGGAAACGAATCCGAACGTCCGGTTGACAAAAATTCCTTTTAAAGCTACTCTTAGTATAGGATTTTACCCTTTCATAGTAAATGTACAAAAACTCAATAATTTGGATTATTCTAATATGTTTTTACTTTTGAAAGGCGGTGTTCAAAATGAAAAACCCTGACGGGATTTTTACCGTCTCCCTCCTCAATTTCCCCAAATTTTTGTATGCTCACTCCTTTAGTTCCCCCAATTACCGCTTTTCTTCCAGGCAGTACCAGTTTCTTGAAATTGTCTATGTAACAAAAGGGAGAATCCAAATGGTCCTTGACGGCACTGAATATTACGCTGAAAAAGGCGATTGCCTTGTCATACGCCCGGGGACAATGGCGGATCTTGTTTCAGACTGCAGGTTTAACCAGCACGCCCACCTGAGCGTGGGAATTGAATGCGCAATGGAAATCAGCGAAGGTGAGGTACCGCCAAAGGATGAACATTCCTTTGTATTTACCTTTCGCACCAAACCCCGCCTTGCATTGCCGGAAACATTCTCCTCTTTATTCGAAGGGCTGATTCACGCATATAATCAAAACGAAATGAATCTGGCAACCGGGCTTTTTCTTCAGCTGTGCAGCATGCTTTCGCCGGAGGACGGCACTTCCGCCCAGCATAAAAGCTCAGCTTATACCCGAAAAATTAAGGATTACATTGAACATAACTATCAAAAACGCATCACCATTCCATTTCTGGCCGACTATCTTTCGATCACCCCGGAATATGCAAGCAGCGTCTTCAGACGGGAAACAGGTGAGACGATTATTGCCTACCTCAACCGGAAAAGAATCCGCGTCGCAAAAGATCTGCTGCAAAACCGGAGTATCAGCATCCAGTATGTTGCAGAACAGGTTGGCATTCCAGATGACGCCTATTTTTCCCGCCTGTTTAAAAAGGAGGAAGGAATCTCGCCCAGGGAGTACCGCAGTACCCTGCAACGCGCATATATCAGCTACTAAAAACGGGCCGGAGATTCCTCTCCGGCCCGTTTTAAATTATTACATTCAAGCGACTTCGCTGTTATAGTCCTCCCATTCACATTTGATCCGGGTGATATGCCAGGACAGTTCCTCACGGGATAAATGCCTGATCTGCATAATTTCAGCCGTGGTGAATTGATTAACAAACAGCCAGGCGGTCGCCTGGATATCCTCGCTCAGCCGTTTCATAAAATCGTAAAACAGCACCCCATTTACAAAATCCCCCACGCCGTGGTATAGCTGCCCAATAGAGGGGCTTTCCTCACCGTCAACAGGCATGTCCAGCGAAAAATTGCTCTCAAGCCGTTTGATCCGGTTCCTGCGGACCCTTTCTTTTTTTAAAGCGCTGAAAACGCATTCCTTTGCACAAGGCAGAAATTCTGACAGGCCTTTTCTGTAAGTTCGTACTGCACATAAAAAGCCAAGCCTTGCTATTTTCTGCGGATCCTGTTTTTCAAGGCCGCGTCCAAAACGGCGGCACCATTCCTCAATTTTATCCTCATACGCGTTTAACACGTCAAATTCAGTCATTCCTTTTTCTCCTTTGGCAACATAGAGGCAAGGTCTGTCTTCCTGGGCTTTTGAACCCGCCCTGGCGTCATTTTTTGAATGGGAAAGCGGTGCTCCGGCTTATATTCCCCAACCCACGCCTGCTCGCCCGGAACCTGTTCGACAATAAAATACGCCGGGGGCTTAATCCCGTTTTCATTGAGCGCCGCACAAATTGAGTCCATAGGAAAAGCACCGCCCTTTTGAACAGTCACCGTATCATCCCCTTCTTCGCCGCAGGGCTCCAAAAGAATCTGTCTTCCCTTCCGGCCAAAAAGAAAGGTACAAAAAACCTGCACTCCGTCTCACGCATCATTTTCTGGTTGAGCAACGTATTGAGCCGTACCATATGGTCCGCCATAATACTTAACGACAGTGTCTTGGATGGACGCGGATTCGGCTTCATCCAGTTAAAACGGCTGCGATCGAATGTATTCATATCCATAGTACATCCCTCTTTCGTCAAAATTCACATCTGCGTTTACTTTCATTATACAGCGCATTCCGCTGAATATCACTCTGCAATGGGTTTAAATAATTTTTTAAAAATTTATTGATAATACAGCTAGTCAAAAAGGGTAAAAAATGGTATTATATCAACAATGTGTGTAAAACAGCCGCAGCGGAATTCCGCTGCGGCTTTTTTGATTTGATGAAATATTTTAAAAAATTGCGCGCAAATAGTTGCATTCGCAACAATTTAGCAGTATTATAATTACACAACAAGTTGCGCGCGCAACAATTAAGGAGGATACGCAATGGATTCCCTCATGCGCTACATCAGCCGGATTCACCGCAGCGGTAATGTATACCGTGAAAGGCTTGCAAACATCGGCTTAAGCGGGTTTCAACACGTATATATCTTGGAGGTCTGCCATCATCCCGGTATCTCCCAGGAACAGCTGGCGCGGCATATCTGTGTCAATAAAAGCAATGTAACCCGTCAGCTGGGCGCATTGGAACAGGCGGGATTTATTACTCGCAGCCCCTCGCCGGACGACAAACGGGTCTTGCAGGTGTTTCCCACCCCAAAGGCCGAAAGTGCATACCCGCAGGTCCGCGCCCTGATGGCGGAATGGAACCAGCGTCTGCTTGAAGATTTTACAGAAGAGGAGCGTACCTGCCTGATGTCCATGCTGGAACGCGCGATGGGAAAGGCTATTCAAATTATAGAGGAAGAGGACGGCGGAAAAGGCGGTTCCTGATTCAATCTGCCCGGAGTTCAGACACCCCGCAATGGGGCGCGGAAAGGTTTGACTGCTCACATGAAAAAAATATTTCAGTACCTGCGGCCTTACGCGGGCCGCATGGCAGGAGGTTTGGCCATCAAATTCACCGGTTCAATTATGGACCTGTTCCTGCCTTGGATTTTATCTTACATCATAGACGTAATTGTACCTCTCAAAAATGTTCAGCTTGTTTTTTTATGGGGCGGCGCCATGGTTTTATGCGCCGTTATCGCCCTGGTTGCGAACATTATTGCCAACCGGATGGCTTCAAAGGTTGCCCAGAAGACGACCCAAACGCTGCGCCACGACCTGTTTGCAAAAATTTCGTCCCTCTCCTGCAGCCAGGTAGACAGCTTCTCCATCCCCTCTCTCGAATCCAGGCTCACTTCAGACACCTATAACATCCACCAAATGATCGGTATGATGCAGCGGCTTGGCGTACGTGCACCAATTTTGCTGCTGGGCGGTATCATCGTCACCCTGGCACTTGAACCGGTGCTGGCACTCGTCCTGATCGCCACCCTGCCCATAATTGGGTTTACCATCTACATCATTTCCAAAAAAGGGATTCCCCTCTACACCCGCCAGCAAGCGGGGGTGGACGCCATGGTCCGCACAGTGCGTGAAAACGTCTCCGGCATCCGGGTCATCAAAGCGCTTTCTAAAATAGAGTATGAAACCGATCGCTTTTCCGGTGTAAACGCCGAGTTGGTGCGGCGTGAGAAAAAAGCCGGAGTCACGATGGCGCTGACAAACCCCATTATGAACCTCGTCCTCAACACGGGGCTGACCCTTGTTATTGTGGTCAGCGCATTCCGCGTAAACGCGGGGTTGACAACTCCCGGTACCACTCTCGCATTCCTGACCTATTTTACCATCATATTAAACGCCATGCTTTCCATCACCCGCATGTTTGTCATGTTCTCCAAGGGGAGCGCCTCTGCCGGGCGAATCCGCGCCGTACTGGAATCTCCCGAAGACCTTGCTACCGAGCTTTCTGAAACAAAAGACTCGGAATACCACATCGTTTTTGACCGCGTATCTTTTTCCTACCAGAAAAAGGGAGATAACCTACAGGATATCAGCTTCCGGCTAAGGCGGGGCGAAACACTTGGGATCATTGGGGCGACAGGCTGTGGAAAAAGTACTCTCATCTCCCTTCTCATGCGGCTTTACGACGCCGATAAAGGAAATATTCTAATTGGCGGGCGGCCGGTTGCTTCCATCCCGCCCGAAGAACTGCACACCATGTTTGGCGTGGCGTTCCAGAACGATTTTCTCTATTCAGATACGATTGAGGCAAATATCGACTTTGGCCGGGGGCTTTCGCATGAACAGATTGTAAAAGCGGCCGCCTGTGCACAGGCGCGGGAGTTTATTGAAGCTCTGCCGGACGGATACAGTCACCGGCTGACTGCCCGGGGCAGTAATCTGAGCGGCGGTCAAAAACAGCGCCTGCTGATTGCCCGCGCGCTCGCTGCCAATCCGGATATCCTGGTCTTGGACGATTCCTCCAGCGCTCTTGACTACCGGACTGATTCCCTGCTTCGCCAGGCCCTTGCGCGCGATTATAAGGGCACGACCACCGTCATTGTGGCGCAGCGGATTAGCTCCATCCTTCACGCGGACCACATCCTCGTGCTGGAGGACGGGTGCGAGCTGGGTTACGGCACCCATGAAGAACTTCTGGAAAGCTGCAGGCTTTACCGTGAAATCAGCCAGTCGCAGATGGGAGGCGGAGACGTTGCCTAACGCTTTTGCGCCGCGCGGCGCGATTGAAAAACCCAAGGACCGTAAAAAGGTTCTCCGCCGCTTGTGGAGTTACCTCGGCCGCTATAAATGGATGGTTGCAGCAGCCCTTGTCCTGACTGTAGCGAGCAATTTCTTTGCCCTTATTGGGCCAAAGCTTTCCGGCGAAGCCATTGACGCAATTGGGAGCGCGCCCGGAAAAGCCGATTTTTCCGCCGTGTTCTATTACTGCTTCCTGATGCTGGTTTTCTACCTTTTATCAGCCCTGCTTTCCTATCTTCTTTCCGTTCTGATGATCAGGCTCAGCCAGAAGGTGGTTTTCCAGATGCGGGAAGACCTTTTTGGCAGGCTTGTGATACTGCCCGTCCGCTTTTTTGACAGCCACCAGGCGGGGGATATCATCAGCCGCTTTTCCTATGATGTGGACACAGTTAACGCTTCCCTCTCAAACGACCTTTTGCAGATTGCAACTAGTGTCATTACCGTAGCGGGCTCATTTATGATGATGCTTCAGATTTCTCCGCTGCTTTTGCTGGTTTTTGTTGTAACCATCCCGGTTTCAATTTTCTTTACCCGCTACATGGTCCGCAAGGTCCGCCCGCTTTTTCACAGGCGCTCCGTCAAGCTGGGGGAACTCAACGGCTTTGTAGAGGAGATTATCTCCGGGCAGAAAACCATCAAAGCCTATCATCAGGAAGCGACAATGATTGGCCGTTTTGACCGCAAAAACAAAGAGGCGGTAGACGCCTACTACAACGCCGATTATTACGGCAGTATGACAGGTCCCTCCGTCAATTTTATCAACAATCTTTCCCTTGCTCTGATCGGCATTTTCGGCGCCCTGCTCTTTTTAAACGGGAACATCATGCTCGGCTCCCTTTCCGCCTTTGTCCTCTATTCACGCAAATTTTCGGGGCCGATTAATGAAATCGCCAACATCATCAGCGAGCTGCAGTCGGCTTGTGCCGCAGCAGAACGGATTTTCCGGCTGATTGACGAAGAACCTGAAGCGGCCGACCCACCCGGCGCCGGTGTTCTTTCAGACGTGGAAGGCGAGGCCTCCATGGAACACATTTCCTTTGGCTACACCCCCGAACGAACCATTATCCATCACCTCAACCTATATGCCGCCCCCGGAAGCCTTGTGGCAATCGTCGGCCCAACCGGCGCCGGGAAAACAACGCTGATCAACCTTCTGATGCGGTTTTACGATCCGGACGGCGGGCAAATCCTGCTGGACGGCCGGGATATCCAGACAGTCACCCGGAGCAGTCTCCGCCTTTCCTACGCTATGGTATTGCAGGATACCTGGCTTTTCAACGGGACCGTTTTCGAGAATATTGCCTACGGCAAAAAAGACGCCACCCTGGAAGATGTTGAGCGGGTTGCGAAAGCCGCTAAAATCCACTCCTATATCTCCAAGCTGCCGAAGGGATACGACACCGTACTCAACGAAGACGGCATGAATATCTCCCAAGGACAGAAACAGCTTCTGACAATCGCACGCGCTATGCTGCTCGACGCAAAGATGCTGATTCTGGACGAAGCTACTTCAAACGTTGACACCCGAACCGAACTTCAGATTCAGGAAGCGATGCGGGCCCTGATGCGGGGAAAAACCTGTTTTGTCATTGCCCACCGGCTTTCTACCATCCAGAATGCGGATACTATTCTGGTGGTACAGAACGGAGAGGTGGTAGAACAGGGGAACCACCAGGAACTGATGAAGCGAGACGGCGTCTACTCCGGGCTGTACCGCTCGCAATTTGAATAACCGCCGGAGAAAAACCCGCCCTTAAATTCAATTTGAGGGCGGGTTTTTCTTTTTTGTTCATCCGGTTGCACGGCCATGCTTTATGGACGGCACAGTGAATTCCCGGTATTTCTCGTGGGGCGGTGGAAAAATCGTTGCCGTTATGATTTTAGGAAAAAATAATGCCTTCATATCAGCAAAATAAATTACTTTACATTTTTATGCTCAAAGGCGTATTTCAATTTAAAATAAAATCTATTTTTTGTTGTAATTACAACATATAATCAAAGCCATATACGATATACTATGATCACAAGCTCAGAACGAAGGAGGAACTAAAATGGTTAGAAGGATTATTCAAATTGATGAAAATAAATGCAACGGCTGCGGCGCATGCGCGGCAGCCTGCCATGAAGGCGCCATCGGTATGGTAGCCGGAAAAGCCAAATTGCTGCGGGACGATTACTGCGACGGGCTGGGCGACTGTCTGCCGACCTGCCCGACCGGGGCGATCACCTTTGTAGAACGGGAAGCTGCAGCTTACGACGAGGCGGCGGTTAAGGCAAATATGAAAAAGGCGCCTATGCCCGGAGGCTGTCCAGGAACAAGGTCCCGTTCAATACAAAGAGAGCCTATTCCGGAAGCTCCTCAAAAACAGGAGGAACTACAAAGCCGGCTCAGACAATGGCCAGTGCAGATTAAGCTTGTTCCGGCCAGAGCGCCGTATTTTGAAAACGCAAACCTGTTGATCGCGGCTGACTGTACCGCCTATGCTTATGCAAACTTCCACGAGGAGTTTATCCGCAATCGCATTACATTGGTCGGCTGTCCCAAGCTGGACGAAGGCGACTATGCCGAAAAGCTGACCGAAATCATTAAAAATAACGACATTAAAAGCGTCACCATTGTCCGGATGGAAGTCCCCTGCTGCGGCGGGCTTGAAAGCGCCGCCAAACGGGCCCTTCAGGCAAGCGGAAAGTTCATTCCGTGGCAGGTTGTGACCATTTCAACCGACGGTAAAATACTGGATTAATTCATTGTTTTCGAAGCCGCATCCATCCGGCAGGTACCGGAAAATAATGCGGCAATCAGAAAGGAGCATTTCATGAAATACTTTGTAAACGAAACCTGCATTGGCTGCGGCCTGTGCACCGAGCTTTGCCCCGAAGTTTTCAGGATGACGGAAGAAGGGGTTGCCGAAGCCACCGAACAGGAAGTTTCCGGCGCGGAAGAAGCGGCAAAAGAAGCTTTAGAAAGCTGCCCTGTCAGCGCTATTGAAGAAAAAGAATAGAGGAGCTGTCAAAATGAAACTGCCATTCATTAAAAATATCAAACATGAAGAGGTTCTATCCCTGAGCGGGCAGGTTGAAATCCAGCCCGGGCAGGTGGTCAGCAAAACACTGGCCCAGAACCGCGCTGTCAGTATTACCCTTTTCGCCTTTGACAAAGACGAGGAGATTGGAACCCATGACTCTTCCGGTGACGCAATGGTCACCGTTTTGGAAGGCACCGGGCAGTTTACCGTAGACGGTAAAGTCTACGAACTGCACAAGGGAGAAACCTTGGTGATGCCTGCTAAAAAGCCGCACGCCGTCTACGCAAAAGAGCCGTTTAAAATGTTGCTGACAGTGGTTTTTCCACTGGAAAACTAAGTAAAAATCAATCAAAAAGGAGAATTTGACATGGAGAACAAAATGTTTTGCTTCCAATGCGAACAGACCGCCGGATGTACCGGATGTACCGGAAGAGCAGGAGTCTGCGGTAAAAAAGAGGATACTGCAAAACTGCAGGATCGGTTGACCGGAGAGCTCATCGGCCTGGCACGGGCAGCGGACGGAAACGCTCCGTCTTCGACCACCCACCGCGCTATGATTGAAGGCCTTTTCACTACCGTCACCAATGTAAACTTTGACAACGACGCCATCATGCGCCAAATCGAGGCGGTAAAAGAAGAAAAAGCAAAGCTGATCGCGGCATGCGGCGGCTGCTCCTCCCGCTGCAGCAGAAATGACAACTACAACATGGAACAGCTCTGGAACGAAGACGAAGATATCCGCTCCTTAAAATCGCTGATCCTGTTCGGCCTGCGCGGAATGGCGGCTTACGCCTACCACGCCCTGATGCTGGGTTATTCCGACGACGAAGTCAATGCGTTTTTCTATGAAGGCCTGTTCGCCGTGGGCGAAGACTGGGGAATGGAGGAGCTCCTGCCCATTGTTTTAAAAGTCGGCGAGATCAACCTCAAATGCATGGCGCTTCTTGACAGGGCGAACACGGAATCCTACGGCACACCTGTTCCAACCACTGTTCCGCTGACTGTGGAAAAAGGTCCGTTCATCGTAGTATCCGGTCACGACCTCAAAGACCTCCAGCTGTTGCTGGAACAGACGGCGGGAAAAGGGATTAACATTTATACCCATGGCGAGATGCTTCCCGCCCACGCTTATCCAAAACTCAAGGCATATCCGCACCTCAAAGGAAATTTTGGCACGGCGTGGCAGAGCCAGCAGAAGGAATTCGCAAACCTGCCCGCCCCCATCCTGTTCACCACCAACTGCCTGATGCCGCCCCGTGACAGCTATTCTGACCGGGTTTATACCACGGAAGTCGTGTCCTTTCCCGGGCTGACCCACATCGGTGACGACAAGGACTTCACCACGGTCATTGAAAAAGCACTTGAACTTGGAGGATTCCAGAAGGACACCGTTTTTACCGGAATTAACGGCGGAAAAGAGGTGACAACAGGGTTCGGCCACGGAACCGTTCTGTCTGTCGCGGATAAAGTGGTAGATGCGGTGAAAAGCGGTGCAGTCCGGCATTTCTTCCTGGTCGCCGGCTGCGACGGCGCGAAACCCGGCCGCAACTATTATACGGATTTTGTCAAGCAGACCCCGCCCGATACGGTTGTCCTGACGCTGGCCTGCGGCAAATACCGTTTCAACGACCTCGACTTGGGTGAAATCAGCGGTCTTCCCCGCCTGATGGATATGGGTCAATGCAACGATGCTTACGGCGCTATCCAAGTTGCTGCCGCACTGGCAAACGCTTTCGGCTGCGGCGTCAACGACCTTCCGCTCTCCATGGTTCTATCCTGGTATGAACAAAAGGCGGTCTGCATCCTGCTGACCCTGCTCCACCTCGGAATTAAGAATATCCGCCTTGGCCCCACCCTGCCCGCCTTCATCTCACCGAACGTCTTGAACTTTTTAGTGGAGAATTACGGCATTGCCCCTATCACCACACCGGAGGCGGATTTAAAATCCCTGTTGAAATAAGCGGACAAAAGAAATAAAAGGTTCTCTATATCAGAGAATAAAAAAGGAACCGGCTGTATTAAAACAGCCGGTTCCTTTATGCCTTCCGCGTTAATTGAAAACGTGAAACATGCGTTCATACAGAAATTACCGCATCTTCACTGCAAGGCGTATTTCGCCAGCCTCAACCACAGCCTAAATGCCTTCACTATACAACCGTTTATTCCTCAACTGCGATATAGACATCCATAAACGGAACGCCGTTTTGTTCGTATTCTTTTTCAAAACACGGCAATATTTTATCGGATTGTTTGTGCTTGAGGCCGTTTACCTCCATATAGCGCATAAGCGTTTTATAGGCATTCGGAATGAGCGTAAAAGGCGCACGGAATGGGTCCCTGATGGTTATCGCCGCATATTTCCGGCTTTCCTGCGAACATATTTCCGTGCAGGCAGGGTTGAATCCATCGGGTAACACACACGCGGCGGCGTAGCCGTGCATGTGGTAAACGTTGACCTGTTCCTGTGAGACAATCGGAAAATCCCAGCCAATAATGCAAGGCTGTTCTACACCGTTTAGAGCCGCCCAGTCAAGAATATGTCTGCGACCTTTACCAAAGCAATGATTGAAAACAATACCATTACGTTGTCTTTGGAAGAGGCGAAAGAATTGCTTATTGAGCATAAAGAATCTGATCATTTTGTTGCAACAACCTTTAAGGGATTGTACTATTCTGATGATGAAAACGATTTGATTGATACACTTCGTACTAACATAGCTGCAATGAGAGATCAATATAAGCAAGCAATAGCAATGACCTCTTTAATTCGAGCTTGTTTGAAGAAGCGTCCTCGTGGAATTTTTACTTATACCGGACACAGATATGATGATGGTCGTCAAGATTTGAAGAAATCTCTTGCTCAACAATTCCTTGAATCCGTTGATGCCGTAAACAAGTCCATATTTGATAACGGCAAGTCCAATTTTTCAAAACACGGTGATACAATGGACTTGAAGATTGAAAATGCTGATTTGGTTTACATTGATCCGCCTTATTATTCTCCGTTGTCCGATAACGAGTATGTTCGCAGATATCACTTTGTAGAAGGCCTCGCACGAGACTGGAAGGGTGTCGAAATTCAAGAGCATACACAAACCAAGAAATTTAAATCATACCCCACACCGTTTTCTACTCGCAAAGGCGCAGCAGATGCCTTAGCATCATCATTTAAGACGGTACTTTGAAATTCGCTGAGAATTAATTCTGCAGGTGTGAGTTTCATCCGCTTGGTTGCACTTTCTTTGAGACTCTTTAGAAATGCCCCATAAACGCTTGCAGTATTAGCAACCTTATCTATGCTTTCTAATAAAGTGCATAAAAGATAATAGTATTCATCCTCTGTGATCTTTTTCTCGCTTTTCCATGATTCAATCTTAATACGTATAGCATCGCAGAGTTTTCCATTTTCGTCGGAATAATACAATCTTTCTCCAGATCCACCTAGGCAGTAATTGTTATATATAAAGCCGGAAACGCCTTCTAGCCCAGATAGGTAATCACAAACAGTTAGGGGACGGTTATTTGAAGTTTTTATTCCGGGAACATCCAAATCGGTCAGTGATGAGAATACAAGCGGGTGATTATTGCCTATGTAATGCCTGTTTAACACATAACTATAGTATTGCAAGTCGTTAGCGATTACTGTTTTTCCTTTCTTCTTGAAATAGCGGCCGACAATTCCAGTTCCAGCAAACAAATCACAAACGCTTGAATAGTTTCCATTTGTCACATCGTCAACATTATCTCCAATAAATTCTAGTAGAGATAGCTTGCTTCCGATGTAATTCATGTCTCGATTTTAGCATGGTTTCACGAAAATAGTCTAAAATCGAGTGTGTTATAGAGAAAACGTTCATAAAATGCTCATGATTTCTTAATTGTACAATCCTTGATACAATTAAGTAATCGTGAATAATGAACAAATCGGTATTTCAGCTGAAATTGCAATTGCCGACTTTTTCAATGTTCCGATTTCTAACAGTTATAGGCTAAGGGGAATTCCGCGTGCAGCAGAGTCTTTTTCGAACGTGATTGAAAGGGCATTTGAAGAAAACGATATTCCAAACCCGATAAAACATGTTGCAGAGCGCCAAAGCGATGTGGATTTTTTACTCGAACAGAATAAAACACTATCCGTTAAAACGAATAAACAAGGATTGGGCAAGGCAGCCCCACAAAGAATAGGACAAGCCAGTTCAAAGACTTGGTTTTCACTAGTTGCACCAAAACTAAGAGTTGCTGTTACTCCAAGCACATATCAAGAAAAAGTAAAATTATTTAAAACGCTTGTATTCTCAAGAATCGATGAATTATTAGAGATTTACTGGCAGAATATGTTTGACTGTGACTATCTAATCCAGTTTTATGATGTGGTAGATAGAAATGATAATCTCACCCTAAATCCCAAAGCGATTGTTATGAAAAAACATAAAAGCCCATACTGGGATAAAAGCAAAATTCATTTCACAAAACAGTCAATTCTAGAATGGAATGAGAGCAATACTGTAAAATATGGGATCAATGGAATATCTATTGGAGAATTTCAGGTTCACAACAATAGGGATAACTTCAAATTTCGTTTCAACATGGCGGGGATCGAAAGTGTTCTTATGAGCGGGGAACTGAGTATTGATGATTCGCAAGAAAGAGACTTTACGTAAAAGCGCTGAAGGTGTCATTTAGATCCATTTTAGAATCCACATCAACTTAAGTAACTATTTCGTCTTATCGACATATATTCATGTATTAGCACAAAAGCATATGAAAAAAACTCCAGCCGAAGCTGGAACTCAATCAGATATTCCTCGAAGATGATGATCGAGAGCGTGGCAATCCTCTACTACGTGTAATTATGATATACAAGCTAACGCACGAATTACACTATTATATCATAAAAATATAAAAATAAGCCATCCGAAATGGGTGGCTTATTTTGCGTCACTTAAGGATTGTATGGGCCAGTCGAGTGATAGACTACTTCAAGTGGATTCGTATTATCCGAAGATATATTCTCCATTAAATAGCAAAGGATAACGACCATATCTCGGCTAATAGTTTTACCGTTTAAAGCCGAATTGACATAATAGGTAAGATTACTCTCGCCGTCTCAGCTCATTAAATCACCGCGAACAAAATAGACTTGCGTGCTATGAGAGCTACCCTCGGCGTATATGTAATAGATAGTATTATAAGGGTCGGTCTCTTCTAGTTTCACTTGTACCGTACTAGGGCTGTAGGACATCCCCTCGGGCGTAAAAACTGTCTGCTTTTGCAAGGCCGTATCTGGCGAACCTGCGTAATTCCAGCCGATATCTTTCGCTAATGCTATGAGGTTAAATACTAGCTGCCGTCTTTCTCAACAATATAGTCGTCGATATTATGCTCGCATACGAATTCCGTACCACTCACGTTGTAAGTATAGCTTCCGCTCACATTCGTGTCATCGCCACCGGGCTCGACACCAGGATCGGTCCCCGAATTATCGGGAGTGCCGACTCCGCCGCCTTCGTGCGATTCACTCGTAGGGTCGCTTGTGGCCCCTGCATGGTTGTCTCTCTGCGCGCATCCCGCGAGGGCGAGGCAGAGAATCGCCAGTAACGCAATTGAAAAAGCAATTCTTTTCTTCATAGTTTACCCCTCCTTTATCGATTTTTGAGAAAAGAATCATGTGATGTGCCGCACGCCTGCGTCTCGATATCACCAAGCGCATCATTCAGCTGGATTCAGCGCGAAAATTCTGGTTGTTCCAAAGCCGTTGACCGTGACATGGCCACCGGATATGTCGTAAATGTATTCTGCGTCCGATGCGGGGCAAAGGTACCTTATATAATTTCCATAGACATCATAGACAGCGCACTCCGTAGCTGTTCGAACCACGAAATAGCCATCGGATATTCGTTGGGATGCTTTTTTCGCCTTAATCGGTTCAAACTGGATCGTACCGCTCTCATCAATTACAGTGACATACCCGTTGCCGTCCACGCCCTTCAAAGCGATCAGGGCATATCAGAAAACGTCCGTTGGGGAATGCAGAAAAGTATGCAAGATGGAAACATCTCATTACCTTATAAGCGTTTCCTTGGATACAAAAAAGGAGACGACGGTCGCCCGGAAATCGTTCCGGAAGAGGCGGATATTGTAAGAGATATTTACAGAATGTTCCTCGACGGAAAGACTATCCGCACTATTGCCGACGAGCTGACGCGCCGTGGCATTAAAACGCCCGGCGGTAAAGACAACTGGGCTATCAGTACAGTCAAGAGTATTCTCTCGAATGAGAAATACAAAGGTGACGCCTTGCGTCAGAAGACCTATACGGTAGATTATCTATCCAAGACGGTTCGCAAGAACAATGGCGAAGTCAAACAGTATTATGTGTCAAATTCGCATGATGCCATTGTGGACGAGGACACTTTCAATCTGGTTCAGTCTGAACTCGCAAGAAGGAGCAAATTCAAATCCGCCTTGAGAGATAACAGTGTATTCAGCACAAAGATCATTTGTGGTGAGTGCGGCTACTTTTACGGCAGAAAGACGCTCCATAGCACCAACGAGAAGCATCGGAAAGTCGTATGGTATTGTAATCGCCGATATGACGGCGTAGAAAAATGCAGCACTCCGAGCATATCTGAACCGGATATTGAAAAATATTATCTGAATGCGTTGGAACGGCTATTATCGGACAAAGAATCGCATATTGCCGACTGTACTGCAAAGCTCAATAACGAGAGCTCACTAGCGCAGCTCAAAGAGGCTCGATTTCAGGCTGAGATCACCTTGGAAACACTTATGAGCAATATTCAGGACTTAGTCCATGAAAATGCTCGCAAGTCTCAGGATCAGCAGAAATATCGTGAAAAGTTCAATAAGCTCGTAGAGCGTATCGACAATCAGAAAGCCCTCATCGCCGACCTTAAAGCTGAAGAACTCAAAATGGTTGGAATGAGAGAGAAGCTGAATCGATTCATGGAAGCGCTATCGCGATGCGATGGAATCGTGAAATTTACTGAACAAGATTGGGGGGATTTAGTAGAATGCGTAGTTGTGAAGCCGGATACGTTGACTTTCGAATTTAAGGATAATTCAAAAAT
>CACXEO010000074.1 GCA_902766785.1 Oscillospiraceae bacterium
CATCCATGACGCGGCGGCCAGCCGCGTGCACGACATCGAGGTCGTGATCGGCACCAAGGAGTTCGACCCCAGCCCCAAATGCCTCGCCATGCTGCGGGACGCCAAGACCCTGCTGACGCTGGCGGAGGCCAATCCCGCCAAGGCGCCGGCCTACAACATGCTGTCCCTTGCCTCCGGCATGTGGAGCGGCGAGCTGGCCGTGGTGGAGCGCGCCCAGGCCAGGATCAAGAAGAACGGCAAGCGGAACGACATCCTCTTCGGCGCGGGCGGCTTCAACTACCCCTATGACGGCGCGATCAGCTGGAACGGCCGCGGCGTCAAGGCGGCGGAGTATGCCGGTCTGCCCTCCATGAAGGAGAACTTCGACAGCGTCTTCAACTATGCCACCCTGCCCTTCTATCTGGCCAATCTGGAGAAGGAATACGGCAAGCCCGACTACTCCTATCTGGACCATCTGCAGGACGAGTTCGAGAAGGCCGGCATCACCACGAAGGGCCATCCCCTGTGGTGGGCCCACACCGCCGGCATGCCCGCCTGGACGAAGGACCTCAAGTGGGAGGACGGCTCCATCAAGCGCGAGATTGACCGTACCATCAACCGTACCGTCAAGCGCTATAAGGGCCGTATCCATTATTATGATGCAATCAATGAGAACCACGACTGGTGTAACTCCTATAACCTCACGCAGGATCAGCAGACCATGATGACAAAGTACTGCTGCGACGCCATGCACGAGGCTGATCCGGATGTCCATGCCGTCGTCAACACCTGCTTCATGTTCGGCGAGAATGCCGCTGACGGCCGCACACAGTGGGGCCCGTCGTGGGAGCGTAACCTTGTTCCCTATACTGCAATTGAAAAACTCGAGGAGCTGGGCACACAGTACGAAGCCATTGGCATGCAGCTCTATAATCCGGCGCGCGATATGCTTGCGATCGATAAAATGTATGACCGCTTTAAGAAGTTTGGCCGTCGCGTCCATTTGACGGAGCTGGGTGTTCCGTCCTTTGAGAAGGACGTCCGTCCGAACACCACGCCGGGCGATATCTATTGCTTGCAGTATATGTATTATGGCTTGTGGCACGAGATGGGTTGGAACGAGCGTCTCCAGGCTGACTGGGTTGAGCAGTTCTACACCGTCACGTATTCGCACCCCGAGGTTGAAGCCATTACCATGTGGAGTATGTCCGATCCCGGCTATGTGCCGGCGTCCGGTCTCTTCACGGAGGAGTTTGAGCCGAAGGAGAGCTTCTTCCGCCTGAAAGAGCTCGAGAAATCCTGGGGATTCGATTTCGGTAAGAAATAAGTGTTGCTTGAAAAAGCGCTTATGAACTTCATGTTACCATTTTCCTACTCAAAATCGTGCATATTCATATCTCAATAATGTTAGATACGTATAAACAGGGCGGCTGCACAATGCAGCTGCCCTGTTTTTCATGATTACAGCGTATCCGTCAAGCAGAAAGATTCTTGATAAAGCAGTCTATCTCTGCGGTTTGATATACCAACAATTTTCCATGATCAAGAAAACCTTTTATCCGCAATAAACAATTAAAATCGATTTCTCTATCAGACTTGTACCAAAACCAAACCGAAGTCCAGCGAAGTGGGTTCAGTTTGTATCTCTTTCTTTTCTGTTTTAATTTGCATTTTCTCTCAATTCTTTGTTTTTTAGCACGCAAAGCGTTGATCGAAAAAGTGGCCCTGCATATGAAAAAACCCAACTATCTGCTTGATAGCTGGGTTTTTTAAATGGTGGAGGCGAGGGGAGTTGAACCCATATAAATAGCTAAAAAGATAAGATAAAATCTACACTTTTTTTTCAGTTCACATTTTAGTTAGCATTTTTAATTATATCCATAAACCTTTCGTCAAGTAAATGAGTATATTGTTGCTGCTCAATATCATATATGTGTTTATATGTCCGATCAAGTACATAATTTGTCTTCCATCCACCAGATGCTAAAATATAATCATCCGGAATGCCGATTGCAACCATAGTTGATGCGGCAATATGACGTAATTTATGAAAAGAAATAGGAGGAAGACCGGCATTAATTAAAAGACGTTGCAGCCTTTTATTAGTAGCTTGAGATGACAATGGACAAATAACATCTCCATCCACGTTATCAATAAGTGTTTTTATATACGTAGGAATACGCAATACCCTGGACCTGTATTCTTCTTTTCCTCCGGTTTTACGGACGGGCTTTCCGTCTACATCTACTATCGTCTCCACTATCATCAACAAATCTCCGTTAATAGATTTTGATTTTGTTAAACCTCGTATTTCAGATATGGTGAGCGTCATCCACATGGCAAGGAGGCACGGGAGTTCTATTGATGTGCCTTTTACAATAGGGAAAATGTCCTCAGGACGCAAAATTTTAGTTGGGATTTTTTTCACTTCTGGCAATTTAATTTCGAAAACGCAATCAGGATTATATTTCCTGATAATCGGGAAAAGAAAACCACAGATATTTTTAATGGTTTTTGGAGATAAACATCCTCCTGATCTACCTTTCTTTTTGCATTCAATATCAATTGCTTCGTCAATATCATCTTTTGTAAATTCGTATATATTTTTATCCATTATGCATTGAAAATTGTTATCACGGATTTTTTCATATCCTTGTATTGTAGATGGGGATAATCTTGACCGATATTTTTCGATATATTCGGTGCAAGCAGAACGAAGTGTTTTGTTGTTCTTTTTACTGGAAAGTCTTTTCCCGCTCAAATACTCCGCTTTGATAAGCTGGGCAGACTTAATGCACTTCTTTTCAGTAGATTCCGTGACTGAAATGCTTTCGCCGCCTAAACGCAATTGGATAAACCAATTGCCGGATGACAGTTTACGGGGTTTTGGGACTTTCATATTTAACTACCTCAATATTGTGATCATTTATATAAGCTATATTTTATCCAACATAATCTTCCATTTTATACGTACTTGTATAAAGTTTTTCAGATAATTGTGACTGTCTAAATTCTTCTGCAAGCATAGTTTTTGTAAATTCTGCGGACGGATCAATTTCCATCACAAGTTTTTCTAATTCTTCAACAGTGGAATAAAAAAATTCTTTACGTAAATTTACTTTATTGACTCTCTTTTCTTTAAGTGTATCATGCAGTCGGCTTTCTAGGTCAACGGCATCCTCTGAAAAAATAAAACTATGTACATCAAACTTAAAAGGTACACTTGCGTCTCCAAGTTCATCTACACGATCTTGTGGATTGATGCGTCTTGTCATTCCAATTTTAAATATATTTTCACCAAAAGAACCAAGATTAGAAATAATATATATATTCCCAGCTTTACCGTTTTGCAGATTTATAATATTATCTTTTTTAATCAAAACGTCTGAGAGCTTGGATTCAAGGCTAATAATGCGTTGTTGTAGCTGGTTGGCTTCTGTTTCACTAGCATTTTCTAACTGTGACTTTATGCGTTCAATTTCATTGGTATATTTCGATTCTTCTTGTTCAATTTTCTTTCGTTCTTCTTCCAAAGCCCTGCGTTCTGCTGCTTCTTGCCTAATTTGCTCACGGATAGCTGCTTGTTCTTGGCGCGCTTGTTCTTTCTTAATATAGTAGTTATACTCAATCTTAACTGCATTTATAAAAAGATATTCAATTTCACCGATAAAACGCGAGAGTGTACCTGCAATACTCTGATTCCCATCTGAAGCAATTTCCAGATACTTTTTTGTAATCTTTTTTATATTATCAATTGCGCGATCTAGTTTTTCATATTTTAAATCATAAAGAACATTTTGCAATTCCGCCTTAAGTGCAATGACCATAAGTTTATAAATTGCTTGATTTGTTTTTGTTGTATAACGTACTGCATATTGATTAAAAACAAATTCTATTTGTCTATTGTTATCACGGAAAGCACGGCGCAAATCTTGAATATCCATACAGTGGAGTTTCAATATTATAGATGGAGCCAAATCATCTAGTACTTGTATATCTTCAGGAGATAAAGTTGTAGTTTTTTCGCCAGAATAAAAATCGGCATAATGTGAAATTGAATATTCAATACTTTTATAAATTTCACGTGATTTTATCAATTTATTTGTTGAAGTACGCAATTGTTTATTTAGAGCCGCTTCTTTTTCCGTTAATTCATTAATAGTATCATTCTGCTCCATAATCGTTGCACTGTTTTGCGCAATGATTTTATTGCCATCTTCAATCGCCGCTTGTATTTTCTCGTATTCAGTATAACGAAGTCCGTCAAATCTTTTTTTAAATTCTTCGCAAGCTTTTTTATAAGATTCCAAATCATCATTCAATGACTGTATCTGTTTTAATAGTTTTTGATTTTGATCTTCTACACGTTTTAATTCTCTTGTAGCTTTTCTTCCGAATAAATCCATAATTTTTTTCACCACCAAACACTATATTTTTATAATTTTAACAGATATATTTCAATATTGCAACACACTGTAAAAAATATATGAATTTTTTTCTTTTTTGACTTTACAAAACAGAACATTTGTTCTATAATTGCAACATCAAAATCAAAAGGGAACTAAAAAAATAATTGCACCACCAATCCCTAGAAGAAAGGAGTATGCATATGGCGCTGCACTAGCCAAAGCCGGGACAAACGGCAAGAACTAATAAACAGTATTCTCCGCGAAACACAAAACATGTCTCATGAAGAACTAAAAGAAATCACGACTTACGCTTTGACTTTACATATCGCACATAATTTAAAACATCTTGAAGTTCTTCAACAGTCAAATCATGCAAAGAACTCTCCAACGCCTCCTGCTGTGTAGCAGGGGGCGTTTTTTCATCTGTACGGCCTAATAGATAATCAACGGAACATCCAAAGTAGTCAGCTAGCATAACTAAATTTTCGGCTGACGGAATCCGTTCACCATTCTTCCAATAGCTGATCATACCCTGTGTAATGCCTGTATCTTTTGATAACTTATAGGCAGTTATATTTTGTTCTTGCAAGATTTTCACAAAAATATCCTTAAACATTTATACAATCCTCTAAATTTCCTAAATAGGAAGCAAAGCTATTGACTACTTCCTATTTAGGAAGTAGTCAATAGCAACTGTAAGATATCGGCGCATAACAATAGCAAGTTCCTGGATGCTCGTAACGCCGGAACGAGCTTGACGCGCTTTGGTTCAGTTAAGTTATTCACACATCTTTATTTTAACTCAACCACTTACAAAAGTAAATAGATTTTAGGCAAAAGGAGGTACATTTTGAACAAATATATCGACGATTGGGGCATTGAAGTAAAAAAACGCCTCATAGAAAAGCAAATATCTATTACTGAATTTGCAAACATACTTGATGTGACACGGCCTTATTTGAACAACGTAATAAACGGTTCAGTAAATTCTGAGGGATTGCAGGCGCGCATAAATGAGTATCTTTCGATACCGCCGGACTTTAGAGGAACCAAGGCAAATTAATGAACAAGGAGGCGAAGCGCAATGAAGGAACTCAAGAAAGCAGCGAATCGGTATAACGACTTGATTGCCATGGTGTGCGGAAGGGCTTTTGTCAAATACGGCAGGCTGGATTATGCGGCATTCAGCAATGAAATTGGAATCAGCGTATCCACACTGAGAAGGAGGCTTGAGGACCCGGAAACAATTACGCTGGGGGAGCTACATAAAA
>CACXEO010000075.1 GCA_902766785.1 Oscillospiraceae bacterium
AAAAAACTGACCGGCATCACAGCCCTCTACTGCCGCCTCAGCCGCGACGACGGCACGGACAAGGAGAGCAATTCCATTTCCAACCAAGAGTTACTATGTAAAGGGTGGTTTCAGCCACCTAATACATATGACTGCGGCTCATTTGTGGTGAATTGAAAAGCAGTTATAGGAAAGGAGTAGGAAAATCCCTTATAACCGCTGAAAATCAACACGAAAGGAGCCATTTTTATGAAATCTCTGTATGAACAGATGGGCGGCACATATCGTCAGGAGGGCGATTATCTCATCCCGAACTTGCTGCCGCCAGAAGGTAGCGACACTCAGCTCGGCAAATATGGACGCTTGCGGCGTACATTCTTGAAGGAGCATCACAATGGTATTTACACTGCCATGCTGATGGACGGATCGCTTTGGAACCATCTGCATGAAATCGACCAGTCCTGCAAGGAACGTCTTGACCGTATTGTCTCTCGGATGGCAGAACAGGAAAATGTCACTGAAAACCTGAAAGCCGCCGACCAGATGGAATGGGTACGCCGCATGAACAACATCCATAACCGGGCAGAAGAAATTGTTCTGCACGAGCTGGTTTATGATGTATAATGGCATTGACATTCCATATCACGAAAGACGGTGACACAATGGCAAATTACTACATCGCAGACCTGCATCTCGGTCATGTAAACATCATCCAGTTTGATAATCGTCCCTTTGCTGATCTTACCGAAATGCACGATACCATTCTGAATAACTGGAACAGCCGGGTAACAGGCAATGACACTGTGTACGTGATCGGTGATTTCATCTGGGCAAAGGAATCGGAGTGGCCGTTCTACCTCGGCCCACTTGCAGGCAATAAGGTTTTGATTACCGGCAACCACGATCCAAAGCAATTCAACCGGGAGGTACGGAAATTCTTTCAGGACGTCAAAAACTACAAGGAGATCACAGACGATGGCCGGCACGTTATCATGAGCCATTACGCCATGCCGTTTCATAAAGCAGCCTACAATGAAAACTGCTGGATGCTCTACGGTCATGTGCATCGAACCCGTGAGTACGATTTCCTCAAAAAGCTCCGTGCAGAGATCAAAGCCTCCTGCACAGAACAGGGTCACGCAAAGGGAAACTTCATCAATGTGGGCTGTATGCTCCCATATATGGACTATACACCGCGCACATTGGATGAGATCATCGAGGGAGACCGCCTGTACTCCGAAACATAAACAGTATAATGAAAGCCCACGCTTTTGGCAACTAAAACCGAGAGCGTGGGCTTATTATATTTTCGAGCCGTTCACTTGTAATGCCGCCAACGGTGAGCGGGCAATATTTGTCGAGCCGTTCATTTATAAATCGCTAACGGTGAGCGATCAATATTTACATTTTAATCCCGCTCTTTTATAGGCCGCATATCGGGGAGCGGCTGTATTTGTTATCCTGACCACTTCTAAGCCGCATATCAGGAAGCGAACATTATTTTAGGGCATTCCGTTTTTACGTTAATAATATACGGAATGATCTTTCCTGTCAATATATCTGAGTGAATGACCCTAACTACTATGTAGGGTCATTCAGGTGAACATTAGAGCTACAAATATACACCAAACATCAGGAAGCGAGGCCATTTTAGCCACAGCTAATGTGTTATTGATCTTCGCGCTCGTTTCTGTTATGAACACGCTCGTTCATACGTTTGATTTTCATTTTCCAAATGGAGTATTGAATCAGCCAGACGGAAATAAAAATGGCAACGAATATTCCTACATACGACAGAATGCCGATCATGGTATGCTCCATCCAATTCGTGACATAAGCAATCGGAAGCATCACAACGCAGGCAATGGTGAAGTAAATACCGCTTTGCTTTGCAAGGCCCCATGAATCAATATCCCAGATAACGGAAGCCATTGCAAAGCAGCTTCCCATGATTCCACAGAGAACCGTTTGGAGAATGACCGCATTCAGCTCACCCCCCATTACGTCCATCAGTTCAGGCCGGACGGCATAGTAGTTTCCCTGTCCCACTCCTATGGAAATAAAAATCGTTATGACAAACCCAATGGCAATTCCCAAAGGAAATCCCAGAAGTCCGCGCTGAATTAGTTTCTTTTTCATGCTTACCACCTCATAGTCCTAAGATTTGTTTGATTTTAGCGACATACCGCCGTGAAACGTATGTAACCGTACCATTTGTCAGTGTAACGCAAATTGTTCCTGCAAAGCTCAGATCGAAGCTTTTCACTTTCTTCAGATTGATGATTTCAGAATTCGATATTCTTACAAAAGTTTTGCCGTCCAGTCGTTCTTCCGTTTCGTATAAGCGCATACGAAGGACATATTCACCGTGATCTGTTTCAGCAAATACTTTTCCGCCTGCGGCAAAAACCCGAAAAACACCGGACGGGTCAAGTACCTCTACCAGATCGTCCTTGAAGCCTGCGATCATCGTCGGCTGCCTTTCTGACAGCCGATGGACGATTTCATTGATCTCATCGCTCATCTTGTCAGTAACAACAACGATTTTTGGTTCTTTGCAGTTTTCGTCGATTTGAATTTCAATTTGCATCTGTTCACCTCCCTCGTCGTTACGGTTACATTATAGGAATACCGAATATCCGTTTCAACGGATATTCGATAGGTGGTCGTTTTGAGACTACAGATGGTAGCTCGTATATCTCGCTTTTCTGTTCTTATATCGAATATAGCAAAGAATCATTAAGACCAAATTAAGAGCTGTCACAACAACGCTTGCCTCTATCTTATAGCTACCTCCGGATAAAAGCGTATTTGAAGATGCTGACAGCGTGAGCACATGCGGATAATCATCTGCGAGGCTTACACCACCGAGAAATAGTGCACCTACAATGTTCCATACTGCGTGAGCCATAACCGGGGCAAGCAACGTTTTTTCAGACTCATACAGCGCAGAGGTAAACAAACACATCGTGACAACATTTATGACAGGGATCAAACCGGCCTCAAAAGCACCGCCGTGCAGGAGTGTAAACAATGTCGTTGTGATAATAACTGCTGCCGTGAGATTATATTTTTCCTTCAGTAGCTGATAGATATATCCTCTGACAAGAAGTTCCTGCATTACGACATTCACAAATGCAGCGACAACCCATAACCAAAGACGCGGGATTTCATTCTTGCCTACAACAGATAACTGTTTTGAAATAAAGAGAATTGCCGCAGCAGCTCCAATCCAGACAAGCCCGATTGCTGTACCCGTTATAACACCTTTCACGGCATTATCCTTCACGGGGATTCTTATTTTTCTCTTCTCGATCAACAGGAACGCTGCGGTAAAGATAAGCATAAAAGCTAACGGTATAAGTTCTGCAAAAAACCTCCACACAACCGGTTCGCTGCTCGGAATGTCTATTACTCCGGATAAAACCGCCCAACCAATAAAGAAAACTACAATTTTCAAAGTCGTTATCAAAAACTTTTTCATAACACCCTCCAAACACGTTTTTCATTCGGGCATCGAAAATGTGCAATCAGTTTTTTCCGTACTGGCTCCGGCAAGCGGAGGAACAGAACACCATGTTAGCCCGTTCCGCAATGAACGCCCTCTGACAGTTCTTGCACATCCGCAGGGGCCTTGCTTCATCCGTCAGCATGAGGGAGAACATCATCTTAATATCCAGCATCAGCGAATGGAAGTCCCAGACAAGCACCGGCTTGTCTCTCAGCTCTATGTGGTAGGTCGGCGCATTGCCGTCAAAAGCCTCCATGCCCTTTTGGTAGAGCATCAGACTGTCCTCGTCCAGACTGTCCTTATCTGCGTAATACAGGACGGAAGTCATAAAGGTAAATGCCCAGTCCCGGAAGATGCTTTTCAGCCAGTCATACCGTTCCCCGTAGTTCCGCATGAAGCTCATGACCGCAGACTGCGGGTATTCTCCATACGCCATAATGATGGGGATCATTGTCCTGTCGGTTTCATTCCATACGGATTCCATGCCTCTTTTTGTGAAGTCCGGCTTTGTAAACGGGAAAAACAGATCAAGGTAATCCGTCGTTTCCATCGCTTCCTCCCGGATCAGCGCGTTTTTCGGAAGATAGACCTTCTCATACTCCACAAACTTTGCTGTTGTGGGCAGCGCCGTCATGATACCGAGAAGCCCATACTTGCAGGCGAACTCCCGAATCACGGTCTGTATCTCCGTATCCGGCTTTTTCTGAAAGCACATCAGCCCTATATCCATAGCAGATATAACCAGCGTTTCCGCATCCTTCATCGGGTCGTAAGGCTGTGGCTTTGCGTCGGCAGTCGGGAGCAGATAAAGCTGCCCATTCGCTTCTTTCCATTCGTAATCACTGTATCGCACCCAGCTTGCGCTTGTATGTTCAAATAGTGTTTTCATCAGGTTCCTCCATTCCGTTTTCGTACCGCAGTATAAAACGTTTTTCCATTTTTGTGGGCTTGTAGCCCCGATCCATCATTGCCTTCAAAGACCTGTATAGTTTCTTTCTGAGTTTTCCATACATGACGTCCCGGACTTTTCGGATATTCCTGTCCGTCTGGTTCCGCATTCTTGCCATTCTCTGCGGTGAAAAG
>CACXEO010000076.1 GCA_902766785.1 Oscillospiraceae bacterium
GAAGCCCAGCGAGAGATTGCGACACTCCAAAAGAAAGCGACAGAGATGGAACGAAGAAAAATAGAACTGTCGGCGATCTTCAAAAGGTTGTACGAGGATTCCGTTCTCGGGCGCATCCCGGATGAGCAATATCGGCTCCTCTCACGGGACTACACCAGGGAGCAGGCAGAGATCGACGAGGCGCTCCCGAAGGTCACGGAGCAGCTCCAGAAGCTGAAGGACTCCGCCGGTAACGTCAGCCGCTTCCTGGAGAACGCCAGAAAGTACACGGAGATCCCGGAGCTGACCTGCGAGATCCTGCATACCTTCATCCAGCGGGTGGAGGTAGGAGAACGGGCAAAGCGCTACGACCGGAACGCCCCGCAGGAGATTCGGATCTACTACCGTGACATCGGACTCATCGACGAGATGCCCGAGACGATGGGGGCAAAGAAAGAAAAGCCCACCCGAACAGAGGTGGCATAAAGGAACGCGGGGCTGTGCCAACCGACACAGCCCCGCAGGGAAACAAATCACTATTCAATTCGACTGTTCAGAAAGTTTCCCTATGATACGCGGCAGAATCCGCGCGGTTTTTTATTATTTTCCTTCCTGTTTTGCCTCGTTCCAGACGCCCAGTACTTCCCGCATGACCTCAACCGGGCCCGCGTTTTTCATCTTGACCGAAAGATAAGGTTTCGCCCCGGCGTTGACCATCACCCGACCCTTGAGCTTACCAACAAGCTGGGAGGCAAGCTCCATGTTCAGGTGTTCCGGGTAGAAAAGGAGATTCCCTCCCTTCTGGCTGATCTCGCTGATACCAAAGCCCGATGCAGTATTCCGCAGAAGCGCGACGTCAACCAATCCCTTAACCGCTTCAGGCGGTTCGCCGAACCGGTCGATCAGCTCATCCAGCACGTCGAACGCATCGTCTTCCGACTTGACCGAAGCAATCTTCCGATAGACGTCGATCCGCTGGGACAGGCTTTCAATATACCGTTCGGGGATATGGGCCTCCACCTGGATATCGACCAGGCACTCCCCGGCGGCCTGAGCCGGCTTCTCCCCCTTGTGCTCACTGATCGCGTCGGACAGAAGCCGCAGGTACATATCGTACCCGACAGCCTCCATATGCCCGTGCTGTCTCGCCCCCAGAATATTCCCAGCACCCCGGATTTCAAGATCGCGCAGGGCAATCCGGAAGCCGGAACCGAACTGGGTGAATTCCCGGATGGCCGACAGCCGCTTGGTCGCAACTTCAGAAAGCACCTTGCCCCGCCGGAAAGTGAAATAGGCAAAAGCGCGGCGGTTGGAACGGCCGATCCGGCCGCGGAGCTGGTAGAGCTGGGACAGCCCCATATTGTCCGCGTCGTCAATAATCAGGGTGTTGACGTTTGCCACATCTACCCCCGTTTCGATAATTGTGGTACAGACCAGGATGTCGATTTCCTGTTCCATCAGCTGCCGCCAGATTTCTGACAGCTCATCCTCGGCCATCCGGCCGTGGGCAATCCCGATCCGCACGTCGGGAATCCGCTCCTGAATCCGGGCGGCGCAGCTGCGGATACTGTCGATCCGGTTGTGAATATAATACACCTGCCCGCCCCGCCGCAGTTCCCGGCGGATAGCGTCGCAGATCACGCCGATGTCGTGCTCGATAACATAGGTCTGAACCGGATGGCGGTCCTGCGGCGGCTCGTCGATAACCGACATGTCCCGGATACCTGACATCGCCATATTTAAGGTGCGGGGAATCGGGGTGGCCGAGAGGGTCAGCATGTCGACGCCGCGGAACATCTCTTTGAATTTTTCCTTATGGGCAACGCCAAACCGCTGTTCCTCGTCAACAATCGCAAGGCCAAGCGCCTTGAACTCAATATCTTTTTGAACCAGCCGGTGGGTGCCCACCACAATATCCACTTCCCCGGTTTTGAGCTTTTTCACAACCTCTTTTTGCTGCTTGGGACTGCGGAACCGCGAAAGCAGCTCGATATTGACCGGAACCCCCTCAAACCGCTTGATGATATTCTGGTAGTGTTGCCAGGCGAGGATGGTGGTCGGGCAGAGGATGGCGCACTGCCGCCCGTCCTCCACACACTTAAAGGCGGCACGGAGGGCAACCTCGGTTTTTCCAAAGCCGACGTCCCCGCACAGAAGGCGGTCCATCGGGACCGGCTTTTCCATATCGGCTTTAATTTCCTCGGCACAACGGAGCTGGTCGTCAGTTTCCTCATAGTCGAAACGGTCTTCAAACTCCCGCTGCCATTCGTCGTCCTCCGGAAAAGCGTGGCCCTCCACCTTCATCCGTTCAGCGTATAGCCGGATGAGTTCGTCCGCCATATCGTCGACTGCTTTTTTGACCCGGGCACGGGTCTTTTGCCATTCGCCTGAATTGAGGCGGTTGAGCTTGATTTTGCTGTCGTCTTTCGGCCCGATATATTTTGAAACAAGGTCGAGCTGGGTGACGGGGACGTAAAGGGTATCCGCGCCGGCATACTGGATTTTGATATAATCCTTGACGATCCCATGGAGGTCGAGCTTGTGGATTCCGTCAAAAATGCCGATACCGTGGCTGACGTGGACAACCGGGTCGCCCACTGTCAGGTCAGTCAGCGAACGGATTTCCTCGCCCCGCTTTTTGGGCCGTTTCTTTGCAACCGTCCCTGGCTTTACACTGGTGACGACCGCGAGTTTGATTTCCGGGTACTCAAACCCGGAAGAGAGTTTATTTTCAAGAATAAACACCTTGCGGTATACAATGTCCTTAACGTCCTTTGTATAATCGGCGGGGAGTCCATGCTTTCTCAGATCGGAAGCAAGGGTTGACGCCGATTTCGCCGTTCCCGCCAGAACGACGCAGCAATATCCCTGCGAAACCAGCGAGGTAAGGTCTTCCGCCAGCAGCTTTAATTCCCCGCCCCAGGCGGAAGTCTGGACCGCCGTAGCAGAAACGAGTTCCTTTAGTTTCAGATCGCTGCTCTGGGCAAAAGTATCAAGATAGACGGTACGGGACTTTTGAAGTATTTCGTTCATCCTGGAAAAATCCACGCAGAATGTATCAAAGCCTTTGCAGAGCTCCCCCTCTTCCAGCAGGATTTTAATATCCTCGTAATGAGTGGTCAAATACCCCCTGGCCCGTTCTTTGACCGCCGTATATTCGCTGACAAAGACAACCGGGGTCTCAAAATAATCCAAAAGGGTGGCAGGCTTTTCATAGACGGCACCGATGTATTTATCATAAGATGGCAATTCCAGCCCGGAACGGAGCCGGTCAAGATCACGCCGGAAGGCCGCTTCCGCCGGGGAACCGGCCTTTGACTCTTTCACCTGTTTTTCTATGATTTCAGCAAGTACTTCAGGCGATTGAGCCAATACCTCATAAGCCGGTGTAATACGCGCTTCCTTGACGGTATCGACCCGGCGCTGGCTGTCCAGTTCAAAGGCCGAGATGGTGTCAATTTCATCCCCCCAGAATTCAATTCTGACCGGATAGGAAAGGTCGGGCGGGAAGAGGTCGACAATTCCGCCCCGGGCGGAAAACTGCGCCGGCCCGTCCACCTGCTCCCGGCGGACATAGCCGGCCCGAACCAGCATTCGGATCAGATCGGCAAGCTCAATCTGCTGCCCCGGTTTGAGTGTAACCGTCCGGCTTTCAAGCTCCGCGGGCGGAATGGTATATTGTAACAACGCATCAATACTGCAGCAGACAATGCCACACTCCCCACGCATCACCCGTGAGAGAACGCTCAGCCGCTGCTGCTCATATTCGTGGGAAACCCCTTCAATGCTCCGGAAAACAAAATCCTTGGCCGGGTAAAGCAGAGCCTCTTCCTCCCGAAGCATGGCGTTGATATCCTCACAGAAACGGCGGGCGGCGAGCTCATCGGCCGTCACAACCAGGCAGGAGCCGTATTTTTCATGGACGGCCGCAGCAAGATTTGCCTTGTGTACGGCGGAAAGGCCCACCGCCATAGCCGGCAGCGAGCCTTTCTGAAGCGCTTCATCCACCCGGATAAACGGGTCGAACTTCTCTAAGAGGCTTGTAAATATTTTCATCTGGTTTAAGTTCCTTTACTAATGGCTGAAACGGCTCATCGCCTCGTCGATTTTCTCTTCCACTAAGCAGGCCACAATTTCCGGACAGAGGTCGTAAGCCTCCTCCATTTTCTGCTGGTCCTGCGGAGAAAAGGAGGAGAGCACCCAGTCGGCAAGGTCGTAATCCGGGCGGGGTTTCGCCCCCACACCCAGCTTGATCCGCGGAAATTCTTCAGAATCGAGATGCTCAATGATGCTTTTAATTCCATTGTGGCCGCCGGCGCTTCCTTTCCTGCGGATTCGGAGCTTGCCGGGCGGAAGAGAAATATCGTCAAAGAGTACAATCACTTTTTCCGGCGGGATTTTGTAAAAACGGGCCGCCTCCCCAACCGCTTCCCCGCTCAGGTTCATAAAGGTCTGAGGCTTCATAAACAGGCAGCGCTTTCCATTAACTGTGCCGTCGGCTATTTCCGCCTTGAACTTTCTCCGGTTCAGGGCAAGCCCATTCTTCTTTAAAATGACATCCAGCGCCCGGAACCCTGCATTATGACGGGTCTTTTCATATTTGGGCCCAGGGTTGCCCAAACCGACGATTAAATACTCCATATTGCCCTGTGAATGCGAAATTTGGGCAAACAGGTCGAAAATGCTCATAATTCCTCCAAATTGGCGTTCAAGCCAGCAAAACCCGCACAGGCGGTTACGGCCTGTGCAGGTTTTATCCGGCTTACGATTCCTATTTTTTCTCAGATAAACAGCGGGGAAACCGGTTTATCCAGGTAAATCCGTTCAATGGCCTCCGCGAAAACAGGGGCGACAGGGAACTGCTTGATCTTATCCAGCTTTTTCTCTTCCGGCAGCTGGATGGTGTCCAAAAAGACAAGCTCTTTAATGGGGCTTTCGGCAATCCGCTCCACAGCGGGCCCCGAAAGGACGCCGTGGGTGGCGCAGGCGTATACCTCCCTGGCGCCGCCCTTTTCTATAATCGCCTTGGCAGCGTTGCAGAGGCTTCCCGCCGTGTCAACCATATCGTCGACCAGGATAACCCGTTTGCCCTCCACGCTGCCGATGATGTTCATCACTTCCGAAACGTTCGCCCGCTGGCGGCGTTTGTCAATGATGGCAAGCGGCGCTTCAATCCGGCTGGCAAAATTCCGCGCGCGGGTAACCGAGCCGAGATCGGGTGATACAATTACAAGGTCTTCCTTGGAATCCTTGAATTTCTCATTATAATAGGGCAAGAGGATTGGCACGCCGAGCAGATGGTCGACTGGGATATTGAAAAAGCCCTGAAGCTGCGGCGCGTGCAGATCCATGGTCAAAACACGGTCAGCGCCCGCTGTGGTAATCAGGTCCGCCACCAGCTTTGCGGAAATCGGATCGCGGGCCTTGGCTTTACGGTCCTGCCGGGCATAACCGAAGTAAGGAATAACCGCCGTAATCCGCCCGGCGGAAGCGCGTTTGAAGGCGTCGATCATCAGCAAAAGCTCCATCAGGTTCCGGTTGACCGGCGCGCTGGTGGACTGGATGACGAAAACGTCCGAGCCGCGGACCGATTCATGGATGGAAACGGAAATTTCACCGTCGCTGAACACAGTTACGTCCGATTTGCCAATTGGCAACCCAAGCTCCTTTGCAATTTCATGCGCCACTTTCGGGTTGGAATTCGCCGAAAAGATTTTAATGTCCTTGCCGTGTAAATTCATCTCTTGTTCCCCTTACTCCCTGTAAATTTAACCCCGTTAATCTTTTTTCTTTAATTTGCGGTAGGCGTACCCTTCTACAACCCTGGTTTCACAGCGCTCTACTGCAAGGGCGCCGTCCGGCACGTCTTTTGTAATGGTGGAACCCGCCCCGGTATAGGCGGTATTTCCAATTTTGACCGGAGCAACCAAATTGGTGTTGCAGCCAATAAACGCGTTGTCGCCAATTGTAGTACGGCTTTTTTTTGCCCCGTCATAATTAACCGTGACAACGCCGCAGCCAAAGTTGACCCCGCTCCCCACGTCGCTGTCCCCAACATAGGTCAGATGGGCGACCGCCGTCTTTTCGCCAATGACGGAATTTTTGATTTCAACAAAATTTCCAAGCTTCGCGCCCGCTTTAATCACACTGCCCGGGCGGATATGGGCAAACGGGCCGATTTTAACGCCGTCTTCAATGGCCGCCCCTTCACTCTGGACGGCGTAAAGCTTCACACCGTCGCCTATCACTGTATTCTCCAGGACACACCCCTGGCCGATGAAACAGTTTTCACCAATTACGGTATTCCCTTTTAAAATAACATTCGGGTCAATTTCAGTCCCCGCGCCAATTTTAACATCCGGGCCGATCAAAACGCCGTCTGCCGACACAAAACCCACCCCGTTTTCAAGGTGTTTTTCAAGTACCCGCTCCGCCGCCATTTGATTGAGGGACAAAAGCGCCTTCCTGTCGTTCGCGCCAAGGCAGACGTCAGCATCCGGCGCCAGATAAGCACCAGCCTTTTTCCCCATGGAAAGCAGTATCTCAATGGTATCGGTTAAATAATACTCGCCTTTTACATTGTCGTTTCTAAGCTGATCCAATGCCGGAAGGAGATCGCTTACCTTAAACCAGTAAACGCCGGCGTTAATCTCCCGAATTTTTTTCTGCTCTTCGGTCGCATCCTTCTGTTCAACAATACCGGTAATGCCGCTGCCATCCCGCAAAATCCGGCCGTAACCGGTAGGGTCGCCAAGCTCCGCGGTCAGCGCCGTAACGCTGTTTCCCTGCTCCAGATGGAGCGCCCTGGCCGCCCGGATGGTTCCGGCGTTGATAAACGGCGCGTCGCCATAAAGGACCAGCAGGTCGGCCTCTTTGTTTTCCTCTAAAAAGCCGGCTGCCATTTTCAGGGCATGGCCGGTCCCAAGCCGCTCTTTCTGCAAAGCCACCGTACAGCTTCCGGCTAGAAAAGCCTCCACCTGCTCGTGCTCATACCCCGCAACAACGCAGAGTTTACCGACTTCAGCCTCTTTACACGCAGAAATAACCCAAGACAGCATGGGCTTATACAAGACCTCACACAAAACCTTGGGCTTTTTAGACATCATCCGCTTACCGTCGCCGGCAGCTAAAATGACCGCTATACTTTCACGCAAAGCGAACTCCACTCCCTTTTTGTGAATGATTACTGTTGCACACGAAACTCATATGGCGGATTCCACCCCGCAACAACGCCCCAAAGACGGAACGGATGGCACAAACCTGTTGTAAGCACAGTCCGCCGCTTTAACGTCCGCCGGCAGAAATTAAAACGAAACCGCAATATCATTCCATTAAACTATATGTGAACCACGCGATAATCTGTACTTATTATCTCAATTTCCCGGGCGTTTTGCAACCCTTATTTGTGAAACTCTATGAAATACACTGATTTCGGCTTTTTTTCAAAAAAAATTTGATAAATATATAGAAAAACCGGAGAATCTTTGTTATAATGTGAGACGAGCCTAGAGAATAAGGCAGTACAAAACACTTTCTCGTCTCGCCTGCGGAAATTTTTATTTTTGCGGGCTTGATTTGTGAGGTTTTGTAAAAAAAATTGGAGGTAGATTGCAAGTGAGCAAAAAGTATGTGTATCTTTTTTCCGAAGGCAATGGAAAAATGAGAGAACTGCTCGGCGGCAAGGGTGCGAACCTGGCTGAAATGACCAACCTTGGCCTTCCTGTTCCGCAGGGCTTCACCATTTCCACCGAAGCCTGCACCCAGTATTATGAAGACGGTAGGAAAATCAACGACGAAATCCAGGCTGAGATTATGGAATATATCGGCAAAATGGAAGAGATCGTCGGCAAAAAATTCGGTGACCTTGAGAACCCGCTTCTCGTTTCGGTCCGTTCGGGCGCCAGAGCTTCCATGCCGGGTATGATGGACACCATTCTTAACCTCGGCCTCAACGAGGAAGTTGTAGAAGTCATGGCGAAAAAATCCGGCAATCCGCGCTGGGCGTACGACTGCTATAGAAGATTTATCCAGATGTACTCCGACGTTGTTATGGAGGTAGGCAAAAAATACTTTGAAGAGCTCATCGACAAGATGAAAGTGGAAAAAGGCGTTACCCAAGACACTGAGCTGACCGCTGAGGATCTCAAAGAGCTTGCGAACCAGTTCAAAGCCGAGTACAAAGCAAAAATTGGCGAAGACTTCCCGTCTGACCCGAAAGAGCAGCTCATGGGCGCAATTAAGGCTGTTTTCCGTTCCTGGGACAACCCGCGCGCAAACGTTTACAGAAGAATGAACGATATTCCTTATTCCTGGGGTACCGCGGTCAATGTCCAGATGATGGCTTTCGGCAACATGGGCGAGACTTCCGGTACAGGCGTTGCATTCACCAGAAACCCGGCAACCGGTGAAAAGAAACTCTTTGGTGAGTTCCTTATGAACGCACAGGGTGAAGACGTTGTTGCAGGTGTGCGCACCCCGCAGACCATTGACCAGCTGGCCGAGGTTATGCCGGAATGCTACAACCAGTTTGTGGAAATCTGCCACACCCTGGAAAACCATTACCGCGACATGCAGGATATGGAGTTCACCATTGAGGACAAAAAACTCTATATGCTCCAGACCCGTAACGGCAAGAGAACTGCTGCTGCTGCTCTGAAGATTGCCTGCGACCTCGTTGACGAAGGCATGATCTCTGAAAAAGAAGCGGTCGCAATGATCGATCCGAGAACTCTCGATTCCCTGCTCCATCCGCAGTTTGACGCTGCCGCTCTGAAGAAAGCAACTCCGGTTGCAACCGCCCTGGCTGCTTCCCCGGGTGCTGCCTGCGGCCGCATTGTCTTTACCGCTGACGACGCAAAAGGGTGGGCGGAAAAAGGCGAAAAGGTTGTTCTGGTCCGTCTTGAAACTTCTCCGGAAGATATTGAAGGCATGGTTGCCGCTCAGGGTATCCTGACCGTCCGTGGCGGTATGACTTCTCACGCGGCTGTTGTTGCCCGTGGTATGGGTACCTGCTGTGTTTCCGGCTGCGGTGAAATTAAAATGGACGAAGCCAACAAGAAATTTGAGCTTGCCGGCAAAACTTACAAAGAGGGCGACTACCTCTCCCTCGACGGTTCAACTGGTAACATTTACGGCGAAGCAATCCCAACCGTTGAAGCTTCCATCTCCGGTGAGTTTGGCCGCATCATGGATTGGGCTGACAAATACCGCGTCCTGAAAGTTCGCACCAACGCTGATAATCCGCGTGATGCAAAACAGGCGAAGAAATTTGGCGCTGAAGGTATTGGCCTCTGCCGTACTGAGCATATGTTCTTTGAGGCAGACCGTATTCCGGCGATCCGTGAAATGATCTGCTCTGATACCGTTGAAGGCCGTGAAAAGGCGCTTGCAAAACTTGAACCGATGCAGCAGGGCGACTTTGAAGCGATGTACGAGGCAATGGAAGGCAGCCCGATCACCATCCGCTTCCTTGACCCGCCGCTTCATGAGTTTGTTCCGACCAGCGAAGAAGACATTGAACTGCTTGCGAAAGATACCGGCAAAACTGTTGAGGACGTCAAAGCGATTATCGCTTCCCTCCACGAGTTCAACCCGATGATGGGCCACCGCGGCTGCCGTCTGGCTGTTACCTATCCGGAAATTGCGGTTATGCAGACCAAAGCGGTTATCAAAGCTGCTCTGGCTGTTAAAGCCAAACATCCGGATTGGACCATTGAGCCGGAAATCATGATTCCGCTGGTTGGCGAAGTGAAAGAGCTTGCATATGTAAAATCCGTAGTTGTTGAGACCGCTGACGCTGTCCTCAAAGACGCTGGTTCCGATATGCACTACAAAGTCGGCACCATGATCGAGATTCCGCGTGCGGCAATTACTGCCGACGAAATCGCGAAAGAGGCTGAATTCTTCAGCTTTGGTACCAACGACTTGACCCAGATGACCTTCGGCTTCAGCCGTGACGACGCGGGCAAGTTCCTCGGCGCTTACTACGACAAAAAGATTTACGAGAACGATCCGTTTGCGAAGCTCGACCAGAAGGGTGTTGGCAAACTGGTGAAGATGGCTGCTGACCTCGGTAAGCAGACCCGTCCGGACATCAAACTTGGCATCTGCGGCGAGCATGGCGGCGATCCGTCTTCTGTTGAGTTCTGCCACAATGCTGGTTTGACTTATGTTTCCTGTTCTCCGTTCCGTGTTCCGATTGCCCGTCTGTCTGCTGCACAGGCAGCTATTAGAAGCGGGGATGAGAAGTAATTTTTACTTCTGCTTCACAATAAACTACGAACAGGCAAAAGCTTTTCGTAACGCCAACGGTCAATATCTTCGCCAATCACAATGGGAAGATATAACGGTGGAAGTGATTTTCTAAAAAATATCCGTCTATCGAATAAATCGGTAGGCGGATTTTTTTGCACATTCGTGTTTAGATTGTGTTTTCGTTATAATGAAATCAACAAAATTAAGGAGGTTTCATTATGAACACATTATTTGAACAAAGCGTGTGCAACTACGAAATACAAGGTGATTATCAACTGCCTTGCATCGCAACAAAAAAGCAGAATGAATTGCATATCGGCGTGTGGGCAAACCGTCACAGACAGTATCTTAAACAACATCATCGAATAAGATATTACAATCTGCTCACAACGGAAAGGCTGTACCCTTACCTTGCGGACATCGAGGAACAGGCACAAACAATGTTTTCACAACTTGTCAAATCATTTGCCGAAAAAGAAAATATTACAGAAAAGCTGAAAGCAGATAACCCGATGCTATGGGTGCGGAAGATGAATAACATCCGCAACAGAGCAATGGAAGTTGTGAATAGCGAGGTGATTTTTGTATGAGAAAAATCGTAGTATTCACAATGATATTGACTCTCATTTTTGTTTCGGCAGGTTGCACTGCCCATAGTGAGCCGGACAAAAAAGCAGTTGAAAGTTCATCGACTAACGCTATAATTGATACAACGCAAGAGGAAGAATTAACTGAGAAAACAGAAACCAAAACAATTGAGAAAAGCACATTTGCGGAAGAAATGACACAGCCGCCTGACGCTGAAACCGGTACAGAAAAGGTGTCAAAAGAGCCGATTTTTTCTCAAACCACAACAGCAAATAACGAGCCAAAGCAAGATACTTATACACAAAAAGAAATACCCAACAGCGAAAAATCTGAGCCTGAAATCACAACAAATACTGTTTCGGAAGCCACAACAGCATTTGAACAAATTGAAGGATTCGATATATCCTATTGGATTTCTTATGCACAAAATCACGCTCAAAGTATAGGTTTAACTCTTGATGAAACAGCTACAAAATGTTGGGATAACCCTATATCCGCTAATACAAACAACAAAAATATCAGTATCGATATTGAAAGCAGATTGAACAGATACAAGAATGTTGAGGGATGTACATCGGTGTGGATATGGGCAGAAAAATTATCCGATACACAGTATGAAATCTATATCGGATACGCATAAAAATTGAGCACAGATTGCAGAAACACTCTGTTGTCCGTGCTTATTTTTTGTTTGATATTTACTTTTGAATGTCAATACCGCAACAGATAAAAAGGTATGTACAATCTTAGCGAGCAGACCGGTTGGATAAACGGAAGAAAAACCAATGCGGCGGTCGCATTTTGCGACGAGGGGGAAATTCCCCCGGTACATTTTAAAGAGATTATTTTCTTTA
>CACXEO010000077.1 GCA_902766785.1 Oscillospiraceae bacterium
ATTTCAAGCTAAAATGTGCATCATTCCCACTCGCCCTCTGCAAAATCATCTTAAACAAGTTTGATTGGGTGATTTAGCAGGGACTATCTACATTATTTGAATTATCGGATGCATATCGGCTATCCGGTTTTTTGTTGCCATGGTGTTGCCACGGGAAAGATCGCAAAAGGATTGGTTAATTAGAATTCGCCCCATTCAACTTTTGGCAACTTTTTTGCTAATTCTTCAACCAAAGTGCGAGCTCCTGCCATAGAAATTGTATCGCATGGTGATTCTGTTGTTTTTTCCTCGGTGTGAGAGCTTGCATTGCCACCATCAAGTATTATTGTATCATTTGCAAAAAGTGCTTCAATATCTTCTTTGGTTGCAGTATGTTTATGTAAATATTCTTCAATTTTTGCTTCTATATCCTCTGCTCCATCCGTAGAATCACCACGAATCCAACCTTTAGACGGAAAGTTTTGTACACATGAATATACAGCAGCTCCAACAGCTGACGTAAGCGAACCAATATCCGTATAAAAGTCTACCATTTTGCCCGCAGATACCTTATCTCTAAAACTTTTCAACAGTGCTCGTCCAGTATCGGTTTCTTCACATTTTTCGCTGGCCAACTTACCAATATCCTTTATGAGAATACTCATAACAGGAATGTTGTTGGCGATGGCATAATCATATTCTTTTTCGGTAAATCCAACACCATCGGCATCAATTGTCCCATATTTTCCCGCAAGAATCAGCAGGTAATAATCACAACTATCCAGCATCATTTTTATGTAGTCCATTTGGCTCATATTGCTTGCTGGAAACTGTTCCATACCAACAGGGATAAACCCCATTTTTAATAGGAATTGAGTTACCGCAAGCCTTTCCTCTTTCAAATCTTTGTATGTAGAACTTACAAAAACTTGATATTTCTTGCTCAATGTTTTTCACCTGCCTATTCGATTAAATGGTGCTGATTGAAATTTCAAACCAAGATCACAATACTTAGAAAGCAAATTTTTCTTCTCGTGCAAATCTGACAAAATCGATGCATTCAATTTGATATGCATCACAAACATCCGGAATTTTTGGAGATTTTGCGTTTCGTGTGCGAACTTCCTCCGTTACAACTTTGCAATGTTCTTGCTTTGCCAAGGCAACCACAAACGGATCTGCTGAGTTCTTTTTGCTTCCGCCTTCAACCAGTCCACGATGAGATAACAATATTGTTCTAACTTCCTGTTGTACCGGTACACTCGATGGCAAGAAGCATTCTTTTCGGGCTTTTGCCCACTTTTCCAAATCATCTCCACCAATCATTATTTCATCATAAACTTCTTGGCTGGAAATAATAGTCCCCTCATCCATTAGGTCGCCTATTCTGTTCCATAGCGAGGGAAAAATATCAATAGGTTGGCGCCTTTGAAGATTTATAAAAATATTGCTATCGAATACATATTTAGCCATCAGTAGCACCACCTTTCGATAGCTCCGAAGTGCTTAACACGTAAGCCCAAGAGATAATTGCTTGCTTCTCGTGGACTTAATTTGTCGGCGTGATAAGCAGACATGACAGCTTTTGTATATAACTTGCCTACTTGGGTTCCTTTGTCCAAAGCAGGTGGTAAAAATCCATCTGCTTTCTTTCTGCTTTTATAGGCAATATACTCCTCGGAATATCTATTCAAAGTTTCAAAATATGTCGTCTTTTCGATTATGCCGATATCCCATAACCTATGCAAAATCACTTCACGGCTGACAGCAAAATCCCTTGCAAGTGCGGCGATATATGTGTCATTAAGCCCATATTGCTGAATTGATTGGATGTGTTTGCTCAATTTTAATTGTTCCGTAGGAACTAAAGTCAATCCAGCAATTTTATTGCAAAGCAGTTCTATTTGACCAACACGGGACTTATCTTGACTCATATCATTGCAAATTCCAGATGTCCTTGTAACAATGTGAACCAATTCATGCAGCAGCGTGAACAGTCTTGCGCTTGGTTCATCTTTTCGATTCAAAGCGATGATTGGAAATGTGTCGTACGCCACAGATAATCCACGCATTTCGTTTGGGTGAATTTTAGCAGCTTGGAATACAAGGAAATCCTGTTCTTCAAGTTTGGCAATGCAATACGACAAAGCAACTTCTGGCTTTCTGAATTTGATTTGAATATCATCGCTCAGAGACAAAATATTGCGGAGCTGCATCGCAAGAGTTTCTTCTGTGCTATCCACAGACAAGTTCAATGTGAATGGTACTGGTTCAAGTTCAGACTCTTGGTACAACTCCACCATCGTATCACGACGTTCTTCGATGTCTCTAAGAAACCATCTCAGTTCACGAGACATTTCTTCAATTCCCCAATTGCCAAAGGTTCTATAATCTACCTTGTCCAATCGCTTGGCTTTTTGTGGAGTATCGGGCAGATAAAAGTAGGCAAACGGAACACGATACTGCTTTGCGAGACTTTTAGCTTGCGGCAATGTAGGATGCTCACTTCCGTTTTCCCATGCTTCTATTTTGGCGACATCAACTTTTAATTTTGGCGCAATTTCATCAACAGAAATTCTGTCAAGTCCACGAGCCCATCGCAGCACTTCTGGGGTTACTATTGCAGGTATGCTTTTTGCCATTGTTGTCGCCTCCTTTCTCAATTAACATGGCATAACCACTTGCTCATTCAACCGTAAGCAATCCATCGGTAAATGCAGCTGGATATGTCAACCTCATAATAGTTTTCTGGAAAGCAATAACATATGCGTATGCAGTTCCTTTTCCGAATCGATTATGCAGAAGGCTTCTTCCGTCGGGGCAGAAACTTACCTCATCGGGCAAAGAACGCAGATACGGCAATTCAACCGTTTTTGCAGAATATTCGGGGAAATTTGCTTCAATCGCAACTACTTGTCCTTCACCGAAAGTTACATGACGCACAACGGCACCGGCAGGCACAAGAGGTACTTCATCGGACTTGCGTACAACAATTCCGCTTACGATCTCATTTGCCTTTTCAGAAACAGTTGTGTCAATGTACTCTTTCCAAGCCGGGGCCTCCAGTATATCTCTTCTGGACTCGCATTGGAGAATCAAATCTCTGAGTTTCTGAGGGTCTGCCTTATTAGACTCAAACATTGCTACGAAGTATTTCTGGAACTGTACCAAGGTCAGAGGGACAATGTCAAGTCGCTGCTTTACATCGCCTTTTGCGTACCAAATACCGTGTTTGAAAGTCTCTGCGGTGTTTGTGTCAATGCGGACAGCAACAAACATGCCATAGACCGGTTTGCCGTATTTCAGAACAGCATCGGAAACATGACGCCTGACAGGTTCGCCCTCCATTGCCTCTTGGCGGGAAGATGTGGACATTGTGACTTCAGTCAAGATGGTAAAGTCATTAAACTCACAGTACAAGTCGCCTTTTCCTCCGCCCGCAGCGGAAACAGGCATGAAGTCGGAATCCAATTTGAATCCACGAACTTCATAAGGCTTATTGACCATGTGATCAATCGCCAGTGCCGCACGCCAAAGTGTCCATTCAAGATACGCAGGGGTCTCATCCTTGGGTACTTCAATAGCGTTATCTTCATCGTAGACCATCTTACCGCCGCCTTTAATTAGCAGCGTCATATAGTCCCTGATTTCTTCCCACTGGTTACACTGATCGCTGGCATACTGTATTTCATCCGTCTGAGCAAGGACATTTTCGAGTCTTTTTCTCGCAATATTGACTTCTGCGGGAGTATTCAAAGGCAGATCGGAAATGTCAAACAGAATATGACGCTCTTTCATCTGCCTGACCAAATCGTCCAACAAAGATTTTGCGACATCCATATTGTCGGTGGGCAACGGTGCGCCGGTACAGAGCAACTTATACTGCTCCATAATGGACTGCAAATTGGCTGTAGATTTAGCGAGTTTTTCTGCAAGAATGTGTTTTGTAGGTACGATTATAAGGCCTCTGCCTTTTCGCTGGAGCACACCCGAAATGCGGAGGTATCGCATATTCATATCGCCGTAATCCAAGAAATTGTCAGCTTTTTTGTCGTAGTTTTCGCCTCTTTTAGCGATCTCCTTTTTGTCGAAAGAACGCTTAGCCGGGGCAGCAGCTCTCCGCTGACGCAGATCAAGGATGTTATCAACGACTTCTTCCAGCTTATAGCTGGGATTGGTTGTTTGTCCCCACAGAGCAAATTCAATTCTGCTCAGTTCGGAGGTACCTGTACGCTTCTCAAGCTCCAGCATAATTGCCAGCAACCACCTTAATGGGGAGAAGTAGTGTGTGCCATCTGGCATTGAAAACTGTTCTACACTCATTGCCCGGAGGAAACATTCTTGTACAGCAGGATATGTATCTGCCTTTAGAAATGATCTACCAAATGGTGTAATGTCATCCAATGCGCCGAGTTCCTCTTGCCGGCCGTCTTTTTTCTGAATCTGCGGATAAATCAATCCGTTTTTAGAAAACATCAACCGCCATTTACGGGCGTGACTGCCAGAGCTATCCTTGCCAACTTCGTTCTGAATAATCCCTTTCTCATCGAGCAAATTCATAAAACCAAGCTCGTTTTCACGCCCATGGAGATGTCCTACAAAGGCAGAGCTAGCATACACAGAGAATCCTTCTTGGATTCGATTAGGATTACGCAGACCGGTATTACCTACCAGCCATATTTTAATTTGTTCGCTCATACTGCATCCTCCGATCAATACCCAACGAAAAGGTATTCTTGTACAGAATTTCTGTGCGTTTTGGCATCACTCTGATTCCCGAATGAATACTTGTAGTCTACGGGGACGACTTCTACATGTTGCTTATACTTGGCCATGATTGCTAGCATTTCATCTTGTGTAGGCAAGCTGTTAGAAGAATAGGAAACAATCAGTATACTGTTTGAAAATTTCTTGAACAGATGATCAAACGCATCTTCCGCACCTTTGCGAGTTGCAAAAGGCGTAGGATACGATTTAAACTTCTTTGTTTGCGTATGTTGCTGAATTTCGACGCCCTTCCAATCACGGGCAAGGCCCTCAACAAAATGGTATCTTCGAACATATTCGTTATCAGATAAGGGAGAATAGTACGGTGGGTCAATGTAAACTAAATCCGCCTGTTCCACCCTCAAATCCATAGCATCCCCTTGCTTGGAACGATTGATTTGACCATTATCAAATACAGCCTTATTGACAGCTTCAACAGCCTCCAAAAATTGCTGAGCAAGCGTTTTTTGTAAATCCTTGCGCCCATCATTGTATCGCTGTCCTGTGTAGGTAAAAATACCACGGGGACGCTTCTTTATGCAGGCACGAATCAATGCCGTCATAGCGATTGCGTGTTTGTATTGATCTTTGATATCTGCAATATTAGTGCGAAGCGTGTCAATCAAGTCGTTTTCTTCATCTGTGTAATAAAGACCTTTGAAAGTCGATGCCACAAAGTGATCGGACTCCCTATGTTCAATAAGCAATCCCTTGGCTTTATCCAACGGCAAGGTAACAGAATTGTTTTCTATCATTGCCTTGGTAAATGTTGCAGACATAGCCATATAATCATTGCTGACTACAGACTTACCCTGCGCTTTGAACATATAGCCAACAATTCCGGAACCGGAGAAAAGATCGACAACGGTATTCACCTTAAATTGCGAGGCAACAGACCATATTTCGGACAATAACTTGCTCTTTGAGCCCATAAAACGAGTCGGTGGATAAGCTGACACTTGTTCAGGAAGCGGCTGAGGAAGCAACTTTATTAATGTACGCTGCTTCGGAGGAATAGTGACAATGACATCCTCACCTTTACGTGTGCTTCCGTTGCAGGAAATGTGGCGTTTCGTCTGAATGACATCAATATTGAACGGAGCGTATAGCTCATGTACCAATGGGTGATTAGAGTTTGTTAGGATGACATAGCATCCACGTTCATGTAATGCCATAATCATTTTCGAAAGCTCAATATGATCTTCTTCGTAAAACTGTTCTTTAGTATACCTCTTAAAATCAGCGTATTCAGAGACCGGCAAATATGGAGGGTCAAGAAAAATAAAGTCTCCGGGCTGGGCATAATGCTCTAAAACCAGAAGATAGTCGCCGCACAGAATATCTGCCTTTTGCAGTGCTACAGACGCTGCTCTCAGTCCGTCCTCATCGCAAATCTTTGGGTTTTTATATTTTCCATAGGGAACATTAAACTGTCCCTGCTTATTGACACGATACAACCCATTAAAGCAAGTCCTGTTCAAAAAGATTGTTCTTGCAGCAGCCTCGGCTTTTGGAAGCGTTGTCCACTCTTGACTACGGACGGCATAAAACATCTCGGAAGTGTTTTCGTACTGTTTGAGACACTGAATTACATCTTCCACATGATCAGCAACTTCTCGGTACATATTGATTAGTTCGGGATTGCTGTCTGCAATGACTGCATTTTCCGGCTGCAGTGCAAAGAACATTGCTCCGCCGCCAAAAAACGGCTCAATATATCGGCCAAAGGAGGCCGGGACTTTCGGCAAAAGATCACCCAACATCTGTGTTTTGCCGCCTGCCCATTTCAAAATTGGCTTGGCTTGAGCAGACACTATTTTTTTAGCTGCTTGTTCTGCCACTGTACTCGCCTCCTTTCATTTAATGGGATCTTGGGTTAATTCCATAATATCACCAATATCACACTGTAATGCGGTGCAGATTTTTACCAACACATCTGTAGTGACATTTTCGCTTTTTCCTAACTTCGCCATCGAAGCGTGACTAATACCTGCTGCAGCGCAAAGGTCTTTCTTTTTCATATCTTTATCAATTAGCAGCTTCCAAAGCTTCTTATAGCTAACCGCCATACTTATCAACTCCAATAGTAGTTCTCGCAGTTCAAAAATCGCTGATAAAAATTCTGCGTTCACTGCTTTTAAAAATAGTATAGCATAGCTGTGCTCGCTTTTCAAGATGATAATTGCAAGTTCTTCCTATTCGGTGGCAATTCTGCAGATACTCTCTCGCCTATCGCTTTGATAAGGCAGTCTTATTATGGGAATGGCTGATTGCTGTGGCGGCAGGGATTTCTCCCTGCCGCCGTTGCGTTTATACCCTATAAATTAGCTCACTATTTACAATCTCCATAGCCCGATTACGAATGTTATTCACCCTGCCGACCCACTCCATTTGGTTGTCTGCCTTGAGTTGCTCCGTAACACCTTCCGCCTCGGCCATCTGCTTTACCAGCCGAGAGAATAGTTCCTCCGCCTGTCGATCGATGTCGGCAAGATGACCATTCAGCTTGCCGCTTGTGAGCAGGGTCGTATAGGTTGCCCGGTGATGCTCCTTCAGGTAACGCCAGTGCCGCTGTCCCCACACGCCGATGGGCTGCTGATCTTCTTCGGGCAGCTTCAGATCAGGGAGAAGATAATCTCCGACCTGCGTATAAGTACCGCCCATTTCCTCAAAAATTGTCTTTGCCATTGCCTGTTCCTACCTTTCAAAAGTTGTATTTCTGCGCCTTGTGCGCTGGGTTTGCTTTCGTTGCTGTTCCATATCTTTTGCCTGCGCAATCAGATTATCGATCTTCTGACTTCCAAGAACCTTCCGCAGAAAGCGGAAATCCTTCAACTCTGAACGCAGGGCATCATTTTCTCCTTTGAGCCGGTCGTTGGCTGCGGTCAGACGCTCGTTTTCCCGGTAGAGCCGACCGTTGGTGGTGTTCAGCCGGTGATAGCTGTCCAGAGCCTTGTAATAGTGGTAGAACACCTCTCGGATAACCTCTTTCAGTTTTTTAATGAGTGGGTCAACAAACCGCTGCTTGTAGGTCTTGGCGGTCATTAGAGTGGGCGGATCGGGGAGCTGAAACTCTGCATCCGACTCAATTCGCTGCTCCAACCGCTCAATGGAATGTGCCCCCTGATCGAAGTTGTCGATCCGATTCTGCACCGTTTCCAGCTCGTCCTGCTTTTCGGCAAGCGTGCTGCCCAGCACAGCGATCTCTTTCTCCCGTTCCTGCTTTTTGTAGTCCAGAACGGAAAGGTGTTTTTCGTGGCTGCCTTTCTGCTCCCACTGAATGTCATACCGCTCCATCACGGCGGCAAGCTGCTCCTTTTCGGACTGTACCCACTGCGCCCATTCCGTTGCACCTCGTGTGCCACCCTTGAAGCCCTGCGCTGCCAGCGCCTGCTTTAATGATACACGGGTGTCAAGTCCTCGCTTGCTCCCAGTGGTGAAGGGCACAAAGTCAATGTGGATATGGGGTGTAGCTTCGTCCATATGGAGATGCGCCGAAAACACCCGGAGGTTTGGATTGCGCTCCTGAAAACCCTGATAATACTTGTCCAGTACGGTTCGTGCCAGCTCCGCATATTCGCCGGTGGCGCTCATATCTTCTTTGTTCCCGATTTGCAGAATGATCTCGTGGAAAGGCTTCTCCTGATTGCCGGAGCGAATCTTCTCGTAGTAGTTCGGAATACGCCGGTCTGCACGGGTCTGCTTCTCATTGTAGCGCTTCAAAGCTTCATCAAAAAGCTGATGGTACACGGTCTGGATACGATCGTTACAATAGTCAATATTCCGGTAGGTGCGGCTTCCGTCTACATTCTCCGCCCGAAATTTGCGGCTGTTGTGGTTGACAGAGCCTTTACCCACTTCGGCACTGATCGTTCTTTTCATAAAATCTCACTTCCTTTCACCCTCCGGCCGCAGCCGGGGTTCTGTTACTCTTGTCAAGAGTA
>CACXEO010000078.1 GCA_902766785.1 Oscillospiraceae bacterium
GCCTGCTTCAAAATGCATCGCGCAGTTCACGATTACTTACGAGCCGGGTGAAATTACCGCTGTAGTATATAAGGGAGGCGTGGAGAAAAGCAGGGAGACTGTTCGTACTTCCGGCGCACCGGCTAAGGTTTTGCTCAAGCCCGAAAACAACACTTATTGCAAGGAATTGATTTATGTACGTGTTGAAATTGCAGATCAGAACGGCGATCGTGTTCCGTATGCGGACAATGATATCAAATTTGCCTGCAGCGGCGCCGCCAAGATCATCGCGGTAGGAAACGGCAACCCGGTTACTGAAGAATCCTTTACTGCCGATCATCGCAAAGCCCACGAGGGCCGCGCCCTTGTTATTCTCAAGAGGACCGGTGAGGGAAGTGTTGCTTTAACCGCTTCTTCAAACGGTATTGAGAGTGCTTCCATTACATTATAACTTATATTTTTCAAGCAGGGCCAATTAATCGGCCCTGCTTTTTCATAAAACTTTTGATTCAATATACTCCTAATTGTGAAATTGAAAATAACGGCTTTTCCCCTTAATTCGCTAAAAAGATATTGTTTCTGCCATTATTTTTGATATAATGAAGCTGGGAAAATAATTTAGAATTACAAAGGGGAAAATGATGAGAGAACAAATTTTAAAATGTCTAGGCGTATTCCCTCAAAAATGCAGCTTGAATTTAAAAACAATTGGTGAAGAAGACTGCGGAGATTACACCAGGCAGCTAATTGAATACGATGTTGAGCCTGGTGAAACGGTACAAAGCTATTTATTGGTTCCCAAAAAACTGAAGGAAAAAAATCCGGCGGTTTTAGCGATTCATCAGCATGCAGGTAAATGGCATCTAGGCAAATCAGAGGTTGTTGGGTTGGCTGGCGACCCCATGTTTGCCTACGGACTGGACCTGGTAAAAAGGGGGTATATCGTAATAGCACCAGACCTTCTTTGTTTTGAAAGCCGGATGGGCGCCGGTTTTGACAATGATAAAAACGGACAGCAGAATTTTGAAAGGCTGATGTTCTGCAAATATATTCAATATGGAAGCTGCCTCCAGACCAAATATCTCCACGATTTGTCTTGTGCGATCGATGTACTGGAAATGTTTGATTTTGTTGATCAAAACAAAATTGGTGCAATCGGCCATTCTATGGGTGGTCAGGAAAGCGTATGGATAAGCTGGTATGATCATAGGATAAAGGCTGGCGTTTCATCCTGTGGTGTGGGGGCGATGGAATCAATCATTCGGCACCAGATTGCCCATTGCTTTGCCCTATACGTCCCAGGCTTAAACTGCATCTGCGATATGGATGAAATTATACGGGAAATAACGCCCAGGTCTATTATGATTACAAGCGGTTTGAGGGATTCAGCCCATTTTCCACTGGACAGCGTTGAAAAACTGGAAGAAGCCAATTTAGGGAGCGAACATTTTCGGTCGGTCAAATTTGATGATGGTCATAAATTTAACGACTCTGAAAAGGCGGTCGCCTATCAGTGGCTGGATGAATGTTTAGATAATATCTAAACCCTACATAAGGCGGCAGGGACCGGGAACTTAAAAGTTCCCGGTCCCTGCCAGTTTAACAATACCGTCTGCTAAAACATGTTCACCGATAAACTGGGTCGATAAAAACGTGAACTAAAACAAAAAATCTGAACGCAAATTGCATCCAGATTCAGCCTGTTGGAGCGAACAAGGGGAATCGAACCCCCAACCTCAGCTTGGGAAGCTGATGTTTTACCATTAAACTATGTTCGCATAACTTAAAATCAACGTATATTATTATGCTGCAAAAATGTAAAATTGTCAAGAGGGATTTTTATGTTGCATAATAACATATCGCTTTGGTCAAAATGATATTGCAAATAAAAAAGTGAGTTTACAATAGAAAATTATTATAAACTCACTTTTTATTCTATAATGCAAATACTATTTCTGGTAGTATTTAATCAGCGCCTGTGTGCCAAGCTCGCCATACCCTTCTTTGTCCAAAGATTGATACATGGAAAGAACGTTATTTACAATATTCATATTAAGGTTGACATCTTTTGCCTCTTCTGTGGCAATCGTCATATCTTTAATAAAATGCTTGATAAAAAATCCGGGGTTCAGGTCGCCTTTGACGATACGGGGTGCCATATTGCTCATCTGCCAGCTGCCCGCAGCGCCTTGGCTGATGCTGTCGAGCATGGTCTGTACATCCAATCCAACTTTTTCGGCATAAGTGATGGCTTCGCAAACGCAGGCGATAACACCTGAGAGCGCAATCTGGTTCGCCATTTTAGTATGCTGGCCGTTGCCCGCTTTCCCTTCATACATAATATTGGTACCCATCGCCTCGAAAAGGGGCATACAGGCGTCAAATGCATCTTTGTCACCCCCAACCATGATGGAAAGCGTGCCGTTGCGTGCGCCGACGTCACCGCCGGATACAGGTGCGTCAAGCGCAAATTTTCCATTCGATTTGGCTGTTTCAAAAATACGGACTGCCAGCTTCGGGCTGGTGGTGGTCATATCGATTAGGTATGCGCCCTTTTTGGAAGCGTTCAGAATAGCATTTTCGCCGAAATAAACCTCTTCAACGTCCTTTGGGTAGCCGACCATTGTGATAACTGCGTCTTTTCCTGAAACACAATCCGCAATCGTGTCAAACCACTTTGCGCCTTCCTCAACAATGTCCGCCGCTTTTTCTTTTGTTCTGGTGTAGACGGAAACATCATAGCCGTGTTTCATTAAATTTCTGGCCATGGATTTTCCCATGACGCCGATTCCGATGAATGCAATTGTTTTCATTGATTTTTCCTCCGCCTGTGTATTGTAAATGTCCGGGTTTGGAGACAACTCAAACCCCCAAGCGGCCTGACATGCTTGTTTAAAAGCGCCGCTTATTTCTTTAGTATAGCACAAAAAAACCGTTCGGAAATACGGAAAGATGCTGAAAACGGTTTCCGCGTGTATTTTTGTGGAAAACGCATATAATAATCACAGAAATTTTTACAAAAAGGGGAATAGAACTATGGATGCGAAACACATCGTCAAAGACTATATGAACTCTCAGATCAATGAGCTCAAACACGGTATGCACAATTTGAATGACCGTGACGACCAGCCGACACATGCGGGAAACCTTTATAATGGAATGCTCAAGCATGCGGTTTCATTTGAAATCGAGCATATCGAAAATATGCGGGATGAACTTCTGAAACTTTTATAATGATTTTCTAAACAGCGCCGGAGTATCCGGCGCTGTTTTTGGGTTGCCAAAGAAATATCTTTGCATCAAAGGCCCTCCTGTATTATAATAAGATAAAATGGTGTAAAAATGAGGAGCTATTCATGAAACTGCTGGTCGATGCCGACGGCTGCCCCGTTATTGCGGAAACGCTTAAAATCGCAAGAGATTATGGGGTACCCGTACTTCTTATCTGCGATACTTCGCACAGTTTTTCTAAATACGATGCTGAAGTGCTCACGGTTTCAAAAGGTGCAGACAGTGCTGATTTTGCGTTGGTCAACCGGCTTGATGCGGGAGATGTTGTAGTAACGCAGGATTATGGATTAGCCGCTCTTTGCCTTGCCAAAAGAGCAATCCCGCTCAACCAGGACGGTGTGGTTTTCACAGAGGATAACATTGACGCTTTTTTGCTTGCAAGGCATACGGCGCGAAAAATCAGGAATGCAGGGGGAAAGTTGAAAGGCCCCTCTAAACGCACGGCGGAGCAGGATAAAACGTTTTCTGAAACTCTGAAAGCCCTGCTAAAACAGCTATAAAGGGGGACATGCTTTTATGTACCAAAAACTATTACATACCATCCGTTCTTATCAGGCCTCCAAAATATGTGTCGCGTTTTCAGGCGGGGTGGACAGCACTCTTGTTTTAAAGGCCTGTTTAGACGCGGGCGCTGAGGTCTATCCGGTTCTATTTCAGACCGTGCTGCATCCAGCTGCAGAGCTGGGGGAAGCGCAGAAAATAGCCAATGGCTTGGGAGTTCCGCTTCAGGTTATGGCAATTGACGAATTTCAGTATCCGGAAATTCTTAAAAATACGCCGGAACGGTGTTACTATTGCAAAAGGGCGCTTTTTGTTATGTTAAGGGAATATGCTTTTCAAAACTCTTGTAAAGTTATAGTTGACGGTACCAATTCTGATGATTTGTTGGAGTACCGCCCCGGATTAAGAGCGCTTGGGGAATTGAAAATTCACAGCCCGGCCGCGGAAAGCGGACTGACCAAAAAAGATGTCCGCGCACTCTGTGCGGAATTTGGGTTGGAAGTATCCAAAAAGCCCTCTTCGCCCTGCCTTGCCACCCGGCTGCCTTACCATACCCTGATTACAAAAGAAGCGCTCAAAATGATTGAAGAAGGAGAAAAAGCTCTCAAATTGCTCGGGTTTACTCAGGTTCGGGTGCGTAAACATGGGGATATTGCCCGGATTGAAGTTTTGGGCGCTGAAATGGAAAAAGCGTTCCGACAGTATCGCCTGATCGCAGAGAAGCTGAAGGAGATTGGCTTTGGCTATGTCACGCTTGACCTGGAGTGTTTCCGTTCTGGAAGTATGGATCTTTATATTAATAAGGAGAATGAATCATGGATGTCAATCAACTGCTCAACGGAGTAAAAAACGGAACCATTTCTATAGAAGCGGCAGAAGCGGAGCTCAAGCAGCTCCCATATGAAGATTTGGGTTTTGCAAAGCTCGACCATCACCGCAGCCTTCGAAGCGGCTTTCCGGAGGTAATTTTCTGCCAGGGAAAAACCTGTGAACAGGTGGCGGTTATCTTTGAGCGTTTTGTCAAAAAGGATGCGAAGGTGCTGGCGACCCGCGCTTCAAAAGAACAGTACAAGGCGGTAAAAGAAAAATTTCCGAATGCCGTTTATCTGGAGGTGCCCAGGCTGATTACTTATGCGCTGGACGATGTTCAGAAAATAGGGAAGGTTGCAGTCTGCACTGCCGGCACTTCCGATATCCCTGTTGCGGAGGAGGCGGCCTGTGTCGCAGAATTCTTCGGCGCGGATGTAGAACGTTTTTATGATGTGGGCGTTGCCGGAATTCACCGCCTGCTTGCCGCGGCACCGAAAATCAGGGAAGCAAACGCGGTAGTCGCAATCGCGGGGATGGAAGGGGCGCTTGCCTCGGTCATTGGCGGGTTAGTGGATAAACCGGTCATCGCGGTGCCGACCAGCGTTGGATATGGCGCTAATTTCGGCGGCCTTTCTGCACTTCTTACAATGCTGAATTCCTGTGCGGAAGGCATTTCGGTCGTTAATATCGACAACGGGTTCGGGGCCGGTTATCTTGCCGCCCAAATCAACCGTTTGATTGTAAAATAATAGGAGACAGGAAAATGAAAGAATTATATTTTCAGTGCAATTCAGGAATCAGCGGGGATATGACTGTAGCTGCTTTATTGGATTTGGGCGCAGATGAAAAAGTTCTCACAGAGGCTTTGGAAAGCCTGCATGTCGATGGATATCACCTTCATATTGGAAAGGCAAAAAAATGCGGGATTGAAGCGACTGATTTTGATGTATATCTGGCCGAACATGGAGAGGGGCATCACCATCATCAAGAAGAAGGCAGTTCTTCCCATTGCCACGGTGATACGGAGCACCATCATGATCATGGCAATCCACATATCCACAGCCACTCGCATGATGGCCTAGAGGAACATCACCACCATGAAGAGGAGCACGCACATACACATCCGCACCCGCATGAACATCGCAATCTCGGCGACATTGTAACAATTATTCAGGAAAGCGGTATTTCAGATCACGCCAAAGAGCTGGCGGTACATATTTTTAAAATTGTTGCAGAAGCTGAGTCAAAAGCACATGGTCTGCCGGTGGATGAGGTGCATTTTCATGAAGTTGGCGCCGTCGATTCGATTGTCGATATCGTTGCGGCAGCCGTCTGCCTTGACAATCTGGGTGTTTCCAGAGTGTACTGCCCGTTTATCTGCGAAGGGCAGGGGACCGTGCACTGCCAGCACGGCATTATGCCGGTTCCTGTTCCGGCGGTTGTCAATATTGCCTCAGCCCATGGCTTAGACCTTAAAATAACCGAAAATCAGGGGGAAATGGTCACTCCGACCGGCGCCGCAATTATTGCTGGTATTCGTACCGATGTGAAATTGCCGGAACAGTTCAGAATTCTTAAGACTGGTATTGGCGCTGGTAAAAAGGACTTTGCCCAGGCGAATGTTCTTCGTGTTTTTGAAATTGAAACAAGTGTCAGAACGGATTCTGATGCTGAAGAAGTTGATGTCCTCCAATCCAATATTGATGACCAGACGCCGGAGACATTGGCTTATGCAATGGAGCAGTTGTTTGAGGCCGGCGCTAAGGATGTGTGGTTCGAGCCAATTTTTATGAAAAAAAACCGCCCTGCGGTTTTACTGAGTGTTCTCTGTACACCAGATATGAGCGAAAGGCTCATTGAAATAATTCTGCGGGAGACTTCGTCGATTGGTGTCCGGTACCAAACTTACAAGCGGATTGCGATGAAACGAACTTCCGGCCAGGTTGAAACGGAGTATGGAAAACTTACGGTGAAGTGTTGCAGCTGGAACGGTATCCAGAAGTGTTACCCGGAATACGAAACCGCGAAACAGGCTGCAAGAGAACATGGCGTTTCATTGGAAATGATATACCGTGCAATTTATACAGCTTTAAAATAGCAAAAATGCCACTAATATGATGGAATATTAGTGGCATTTTGTTGATTTCGCAGGATTATTAAGTTTTAGTTGCAAATGAATAGGGTTTATTATAGAATACATAATAGAACTATTTTAAGGAGATGTTGGAATGTCATTTTATGACGGCCTGTCCAGAGAAGAGCTTGCAGCAGAGAAAATGAAAATTGAAGCGGCTTACCGTGCTTTCCAAAAGCAGGGTTTGTCTTTAAATATGGCGCGGGGGGTTCCCTCCGCTGAACAGCTTGATTTGTCCTACGGGCTTTTGACCTGTGTGACCAAAGGTGAGTGGGAGAAAACGGAGCAAGGGCTTGATCCCCGCAACTACGGTTGCCTGGAAGGCATTGCTGAAGCGCGCCGCCTGATGGGCGCAGCGCTTGACATTCCGGCTGAAAATATTATTGTTGGCGGTAACTCCAGTTTGAACTTGATGTACGATACCATGGCGCGCGCCATGCTTTTCGGCGTGTATGGAAGCGAAAAACCCTGGGGAAAATATGATAGGGTTAAGTTCCTCTGCCCGGTTCCGGGTTATGACCGTCATTTTGGTGTTTGTGAAGACCTGGGGCTTGAAATGATTAATATTCCAATGCTTGCGGACGGCCCGGATATGGATCTTGTAGAGTCGCTGATCCGAGATGATGAGACAATAAAGGGTATTTGGAGCGTGCCGATGTACTCGAATCCCGAAGGGATAACCTATTCAGATGAAGTGGTGCGCCGTTTTGCGAACCTGAAACCGGCGGCAAAGGATTTCCGCATTTTCTGGGATAACGCTTATTGCCTGCACCACTTGACCGAGGACCATCCAAAACTGCTCAACCTTTTTGAAGAATGCAAAAAAACCGGCAATGAAGATATGGTTTATGTTTTTACATCCTTTTCCAAAGTTACTTTCCCAGGAGCGTCTATTTCAGCTCTGGCGGCAAGTAAAAATAATTTAAAAGAAATTAAAAAACACTTGTCAATGCAGACCATTGGCTCGGATAAAATGAACCAGTACCGGCATGTCCGCTATTTCGACGATATCGAAAAGGTAAAGATCCATATGTTAAAGCACCGTGCTATTATCAAACCAAAGTTTGATATTGTCCTGAACACGTTGAAAAGGGAGCTTGCCTCCTTGGAGATTGCAAGCTGGACTGAACCAAAGGGCGGGTACTTTATTTCAGTCTCCACTCAGCCGGGCTGTGCGAAACGAACGGTGGCACTCTGCAAGGAAGCCGGCGTAACCTTGACTCCGGCCGGCGCTCCGTTCCCGTACGGGGTTGACCCGGAAGACCGTGTCATCCGCCTTGCTCCTACTTTTCCAAGTGTTGCTGAATTAGAAAAGGCGATTAAGATTTTCTGTGTTGCGGTAAAACTTGCTGCCATAGAAAAGGCAGAAAATTAACTGCTTAATTTCATAAATGAATGCTCATGTACGGTAAGGAAGCAAGCAACCGAAAACAAGAGATAGACCGCCAGCACTACACTATTCCGAACCAAAGACCAA
>CACXEO010000079.1 GCA_902766785.1 Oscillospiraceae bacterium
CGACACGAGGATTTTCAGTCCTCTGCTCTACCGACTGAGCTACAGAGGCAAATTGGCGACCCAGAACGGGCTCGAACCGTCGACCTCCAGCGTGACAGGCTGGCGTTCTAACCAACTGAACTACTGGGCCAATTTACAGGTACAAAATTAAAATTTTGTACCTTAACGCCTTTGGTGGGAACAACAGGGCTCGAACCTGTGACCCTCTGCTTGTAAGGCAGATGCTCTCCCAGCTGAGCTATGCTCCCGTTTCAGCGACGTGTTAAATTATACTATAGGCCTGCAGAAAAGTCAAGAGAATTTTTCAGTTTTCCCGCAAAAGATTCGCATCCCCAGTAATAGATAGGTTTCAACCAGGGATGCGGGTTCAAACTTGGCATACAGCCGTCCTAAAAAATATAGAAGCGTTTCAACTAAATGTCGTTTCTGATCAAGTCTTCCAGCGTTTCACGCTTTACAACCAGACGGGACTTCCCGTCTTTGACCATAACCACAGGAGGAACCATGGTGCGGTTATAGCGGGAAGCCATAGAATAATTGTAAGCGCCGGTCGCGAATACCGCAAGGATATCCCCCGCTTCCGCCCGCTGAAGCGGGACATTTTCCCCGAGAAGATCACCGCTTTCGCAGCATTTCCCCGCTATTGTCACCACCGTATTCTTTTCTTCCCCCGCTTTATTCGCAACCGCCATATCATATTCCGCTTGATAAAGCGCGTAACGCGGGTTGTCAGTCATACCGCCGTCAACCGAAACATAGGTGCGCACACCTGGGATTTCTTTGACGGAACCAACCGTATAAAGAGTGATTCCGGCGGAACCGACAACGGAGCGCCCAGGCTCGATAAGGATAAACGGCTGGCGAAGGCCAAGCCTTTCCACCGTTTCTTTTACAACGGCTGAAACCTCTTTCATATATTCTTCATACGGCACCGGATGGTTCTCCGGAACGTATTTAATGCCGAACCCACCGCCAAGATTGAGCTGCTCCACCTCAAAGCCGGTTTCTTCCTTGAGCCGGGCAATTAAGGTGAGCATGACCTCCGCCGCTAAACAAAACGGGGCAACTTCAAAAATCTGGGAACCGATGTGACAGTGGACTCCTTTCAGGGTGACATGCTCCATAGACACCGCACGCTTCAGGATTGCTAGCGCTTCCCCTGTTTCCAAGGCGAGTCCGAACTTGGAATCAATCTGCCCGGTGCGGATAAAATCGTGGGTGTGGGCATCAATTCCCGGTTTGATCCGGAACATAATCCCCGGCTTTTTCCCCATCCGTCCAGCTAACGCATCCAATTTTCCAAGTTCTTCCACGTTATCTACTACAATACAGCCTACGGAATTTTCCAGGGCGTATTTTAATTCCTCCGCCGACTTATTGTTGCCGTGAAAATATATTTTATCAGCCGGGAAGCCGGCGCTCAACGCCGTATAAAGTTCCCCGAGCGAGACCACATCCAGCCCGATTCCCTCTTCCGCGGCAATGCGGCACATTTCCTTGCAGCAAAAGGCTTTGCTGGCATAGAGCGCCATTCCCGCTCCGCCGTAATACCGTTCAAATGACTCGCGGAATTTCCGACAGTTTTCGCGGATCAGGGACTCATCCATCACATAAACGGGTGTACCGTACTCACGGGCAAGCGAAACGGCGTCATTGCCGGCAATCGTCAAATGCCCCTGTTCATTAACTTCCAGATTTTTGGAAACAAACATTGGAACCTCCAAAAAATTATTCTTTGCTGACTTCTTCCAATACAGAGCGGAGTTCTTCAATTCCCTCACCTGTTTCAGAAGATACAGGTATCATCCTGATTTCCCCGCCATATGGAATTTCGGTGCGAAATCCCTCCAGCCGTTTTTCTTTTTGCATCCTAGACAATTTGTCCGCTTTGGTAAAAACAATCAGGAACGGATATTCTGTTTCTACAAGATACTCCACCATGTCCAGATCAAGCTGTGACGGGGAGTGGCGGATATCAATTAACAGCAGCACCAAAGCCACGTTCCGGTTTTGATTAAAATACCCTTCTATTAACTCCGACCAGCGGTGCTTTTCACTTTTCGCAACCTTTGCGTAGCCGTAACCTGGCAGGTCAACAAAGAACGTATCTTCTACCTGGTAAAAATTAATAGTCGCCGTTTTTCCGGGTACCGCGCTCACCCTGGCAAGGTTTTTGCGGTTGAACACCTTATTAATCAGAGAGGACTTTCCCACATTGGAGCGCCCCGCAAAGGCTATTTCCAATTTTTCAGACGGCGGAAGCTGGGTCGATATTCCATAAGCGGTAACAAATTTCGCTAAATTAAAGTTCATACGATCTTCCTTTTTATTATGACGGAACAGCCGGGCACTTTTCTTTAGACGCCTCCAGAACCGGCGGGCGGTCTTGGCGGGAATCGTCCGGTTTCTTTTTCTCCGGCCGGGCAAGTGCGGTACTGAGAACCGTTTCCACATGGTCAGCGGTGACAAATTCAACCGCTTCTTTGACCACACGGTCTACTTCAAAGAGATCGGGCTCATTCCGTTTTGGGATAATGACCGTCTTAACCCCGTAACGGTACGCCGCCATTGTCTTTTCACGCAGCCCGCCAATTGGCAGCACACGGCCGCGGAGGGTGATCTCCCCGGTCATGGCGACGTCGTGCCGGACTGGGATACCCGACAGGGCGGATATAAGCGCCGTTGTCAGCGCAATACCGGCAGACGGGCCGTCTTTAGGGACGGCGCCTTCAGGCGCATGGATATGAATATCTTTCGTCTTATAAAAATCGGATGGGATTCCATATTCCTTAGCCACTGAGCGGACATAGCTGACCGCAATCCGGGCCGACTCCTTCATGACGTCGCCGAGATTTCCGGTGAGCTCCACCTTGCCGGTGCCATCCAGGACGGATACCTCAATCGGCAGCACCTCGCCGCCTACAGAAGTCCAGGCAAGGCCGGTAACCAGGCCTACCATATCTTTGGTTTCCATCAGATCCGGATAATACTTTTTGGGGCCCAGGAAAGACTCCAGGTTTTTAGGCGTCACAGTCACCCGCTCCGCTTCATCAGAGGCGAGTTTTTTCGCGCCTTTCCGGCAGAGGGAGGCGATTGCACGCTCCAGTTTTCGAACGCCCGCCTCGCGGGTGTAGCTGTCCACCAGTTCATAGAGCGCCCCATCCGAAAGGCGGAAGGAGGCCGGCGTCAGCCCATGCTTTTCCATCTGCTTTTTGACCAGATGCCGTTTGGCAATCTGGAACTTTTCCTCACGGGTATAGCTTGGCAGGGAAATGACCTCCATCCGATCGAGCAGCGGCCCGGGAATGGTGTCCAGGGTATTCGCCGTGGTGATAAAAAGAACCTCGCTCAAATCAAATGGGATTTCCAGGTAATGGTCGTAAAACGCGACATTCTGCTCGCTATCCAGCATTTCGAGCATAGCGGCGGAAGGATCGCCTTTATAATCAGCCCCCATTTTATCAATTTCATCCAGAAGTATGAGCGGATTGTGGGATTTCGCCTGCTTCATCCCGGAAATAATCCGCCCTGGCATGGCGCCGATATAAGTCTTGCGATGCCCGCGGATTTCGGATTCATCCCGGATACCGCCCAATGAAATACGGACAAACTTCCGGCCGAGCGCTTCGGCAATCGAGCGTGCAACCGAGGTTTTCCCGACCCCCGGAGGACCCTCCAGACAGATGATCTGCCCTTTGATATCGGGGGCGAGCTTCCTGACGGCAAGGCTTTCCAAAATCCGCTCCTTGACCTTTTCCAGCCCGTAATGGTCGCGGTCAAGCCGCTTGCTGATCGCGGCAATATTCAGGTTGTCTTCCGTTTTTTCATCCCACGGAAGGCTGATTGCAAGATCGAGGTAATTGCGGATAACCGACGCCTCGTGGGAATTCGGCGGCATTTTATAAAGCCGCTCGCATTCTTTTAAAAGCTTTTCACGGGAATCATCCGGCAGGTTTTTAATCCGGTCGATTGCATCGGCGAACTCTTCCGCCTCTTCCTGTACGTTTTCCCCGTCTCCAAGCTCCTCGGAAATGACGCGGAGCTGCTCCCGCAGGTAGTAATCCCGCTGGTTTTTATCCATGTTTTCCTTGACCTGCTCGAAAATATCCCGCTCAATGGTGAGGATATTGGTTTCTTTTTCAAGAATTTCAGCCAGCAGCCGGAGGCGGCCGTACAGGTCTGATTTTTCCAAAAGCCTCTGCTTGTCCTCAAAGCGGAGCATGATATTTTGCACGATGATATCGAAGAGCTTCTGCGGCTCATCTTCAGTCAGGATAGAAGCGACCAGCTCTTCTGCAAGCTTTGGAACGATTTCTGCATACTCGTCAAAAATCGACTTGATGGTACGCATGACGGCTTCTATTTCCTCGGCGGATTTTCGGCTGCCGCGATAAGGCATTTTCTTCACTTCACACTCTATGTACCCTTCAAACGAGGTAAAGCGTACAACCTTAGCCCGGTAAAGCCCTTCCACCAAGACACGCATGGTATTTTCCTGGGCTTTAAGAAGCTGTTTTATTTTCACCACTACACCGACCTTATAAAGGTCGTTTTCGCCCGGTTCCTCCACAGATAGGTCGTTTTGGGCGACCAGAAAAATAGTTTTGCTCCCGCCGACCGCCACATTTAGCGCTTCGATCGACTTGATGCGGCCAACATCAAAGTGCATGACGGTACCCGGCAGCATGACAATCCCGCGCATGGCGAGTGCCGGAAGGATGACGGTTGGCGTGTTTTCTTTTTTTATCTTCAAGGTTTTTTCCTGCATAATGATCTCCTTAATGCCTGGACGGCAGATACTTTACTTATTATACTGGATCACAGTGTATTTTGCAAGTTTCAAAGCCGCCCAATTCATTCCTTTTGGAAACTTTACTTTTGTATTTTAGTGTGTTAAAATATTCAATAAAATGATATCTCTGTTTGGAGGGTGCCCCATGAACAACAAACTAAAAAACGACGATGTAGATTTTCTTTTTCAGTCAATTTTATCTTTGAAGACCATGGAAGAATGCTACAATTTTTTTGAGGACCTCTGTACCGCCCAGGAATTAAAGGCGATGTCCCAGCGGATTGTTGTGGCAAAAATGCTGAGTGAGCGTAAAGTGTACAGCGATATTGTTGCAAAAACAGGTGCCAGCACCGCGACTATCAGCCGTGTAAACCGTTCCTTAATGTATGGAAACGACGGATATTCGGTTGTTTTTGACCGTGTAGAAAGCCATGAATAGCTATAACAATTTCGCGCTGGTCTACGATACGCTTACTGCGAACGTTGGATATCCCAGCAGGGCCGCCTGCTACGACCGGCTAATCCGTTCCTTTGGCGGCAAAAAGGGCATTCTGCTCGACCTTGCCTGCGGAACCGGTTCAATGAGTTTCGAGTTTGCAAAACTCGGATATGATGTAATTGGGATTGATGGTTCTGAGGAAATGCTTTCAGTCGCCATGGACAAAAAAATTGACAGCGGTGTGGATTCGGTCATCTTTCTCTGCCAGAAAATGCAGGAACTTGATCTTTTTGGAACCACAGACGTCACCGTCTGCGCCTTGGATAGCCTGAATCACCTGACAAATCCTGAAGATTTGCAGGAAACTTTCCGGCGGGTTTCACTTTTTACAAACCCCGGAGGGCTTTTCCTGTTTGATGTAAACACTCCCTATAAACACCGTGAAGTGCTTGCTGACAACACTTTTTTCTACGATGAACCCGGCGTCACCTGTATCTGGCAGAACACCCTTGTTGAGCAGGACACTGTACAAATTGACCTGGACCTTTTTATTGAGACAGAAGGCGGCTTATACAGGCGCGCAACTGAACAGTTCTGTGAGCGCGCTTATCCGGAGGACCTGCTCCGGTACATGCTTGAACAAGCCAGGCTCGAGGTTTTGGCAGTCTGCGGCGAGGATGGAAAAAGCTCCCCGTGTGAAACCTCTGAGCGGGTTATTTATGTTACGAAGAAAATTTGAAAGGAACGTATATGGGCAAACTGGTACGCACTTTGTCAAAAGACGGCTCGGTCATGGCCTGTGCCATTGACGCAACCGATATTGTTTCGGAAATTGAGCGAATCCACAAAACCTCTGCCGTTATATCAGCGGCGCTCGGCAGGCTGGCATCTGCGGCTTCCATGATGGGCTGTATGCTCAAAGCCGCTAACCAATCGGTCATCCTGCGGATGAAAGGCGACGGGCCGGTGGGCAGTATGATTGCCGTGGCGGACAGCTATGGGAATGTAAAATGTTATGCGGAAAACGTAATTGTAGAGCTTCCGTTAAACCAATACGGAAAGCTTGATGTTTCCGGCGCGGTAGGAAAGAACGGGTTTCTACAGGTCATTAAGGACCTTGGGATGAAGGAGCCTTACACCGGGCAAGTTCCAATTGTTTCCGGCGAAATTGCCGAAGACATTACTGAATATTTCGCGGTGAGTGAACAAACTCCAACCGTTTGTGGGCTAGGCGTGCTTGTAAACCCGGACCTCACCATTAAAGGGGCAGGTGGTTATTTGGTACAACTTCTTCCCTTTGCAGACGAAAGCTGTATTGACGTTTTAGAAACAAACCTCAAAAAAATGCCGCCCGTCTCCTCCATGTATGCCGACGGCATGGCCCCGGAGGAGGTCTGTTTTAGACTGCTGGAAGGGCTTGAGCCGAATCTGCTGGACGAATCCTCCCCTATTTACCGCTGTGACTGCAGCGAGGAGCGGGTCTCGCGGGCTCTCATCAGCCTCGGGAAACAGGAACTTACTTCCATGATTGAGGAAGAGGAAAAAATTGAAGTTTCCTGCCACTTCTGCAACAAAAAATACACCTTTAACCAGGATATGCTATTACAAATCCGCGACCAGGCAAAAGCCTGACGGATTAAATATAAAAGTAAATGTAATTTTAAGGAGGAAACCATTTCTTTGGACGGTTATCTTATACTTGTGCTGGTTGTGTTGGTGCTGCTGTCAGCATTCTTCTCAGCCAGCGAAACAGCAATTTCAACCGTAAACCGGATTCGTATGCGCAATTACGCCGACGAGGGAAATAAAAAGGCGCAGAAAGTCATACATATGGCGGATAATTACGATAAAACCCTTTCCACCATTCTGGTCGGCAATAACATTGTAAACATTGCCTTTGCGTCACTGAGCACTATGCTTTTTACAAATTTATTTGGCGTCTCCGGCGTTGGGATCGCCACACTGGTTTCCACCGTGGTGGTATTGATCTTCGGTGAAATTCTGCCGAAAAGCATGGCAAAAGAATTTTCAGACAGCTTTGCTCTCACCGTCACCTACCCTCTTTACTGGATTATGCTGGTACTGACGCCTGTCGTTTACATTTTTATCGGAATCAAAAAAGGGGTCATGCGGGTTTTCAAACCGCAGAAAAAACAGGTGTCGGTCACAGAGCAGGAGCTTAAATATATCATTGAAGAAATTGAGGACGAAGGGGTTCTTGAAAAACAGGAAAGCGAACTTGTCCGCAGCGCCTTGGACTTTGACGAAATTACTGCTGAAGAGATACTGACCCCCCGCGTCGATGTGGTTTCGGTAGAAGCTGGTGCATCTATTGAGACCATCAAAAATCTGTTTGTAGAAGAACATTACTCCCGCATCCCGGTTTATGAAGACAGCATTGACAACATTATCGGTGTGCTTTATTCCAAAGATTTTTTTACTGCTTATATTAAAGGTGGAGAGTTTGCCGTCCGCGAAATGCTACAAAGCGTTATCTTTATCCCCCCAAAAAAGAAAATTTCTGAATTGTTCAGCGAGCTTCAGAAAAGCAAATCCCATCTTGCCGTGGTGACCGACCAGTACGGCGGCAACATGGGAATTGTTACCCTTGAGGATATTCTGGAGGAGCTGGTCGGTGAAATTTGGGATGAATACGACGAGGATGAGCGGGACTTTGTTCCGCTGGACGAAAATACTTTTGAAATCAGCGGTGACCTGCGGGTAAGCGACCTTGTAGAAGAGCTGAAAATTGAAGGGCTTATCATTGAAACCGGCAGCAACTCCGCCGGCGGTTGGGCTTTGGAAAGCTTTGGTCATATTCCGGCAGAAGGCGAGTCCTTTATAAACGGCATTTTAAAAGTCACCGTCAAAGAAGTTTTTGAAAACCGTATCATCCGCCTGATTGTTCAAATCCTTCCACCCCAGCAGAAAGCACCTGACGAGGAAGCAGAATAAATTCTTTTATTAAACTCAGACAATGTAATAAAGCCTCCGTTTAAAACGGAGGCTTTTCTTATCCGGTAAAATCTTCGATGGTTTTTCTGAGTTCTTCCTCGTTTTTAATTTGCACACCGTTTTCAAGCGCCGACTGTTCCAGGTAAGGAAGGGTGTCAACAGGTACTTCAAGTATTTTTATAGGGGTATCCTTTCCTTTTTCATAGACGGCTATTTTATTTTCGTAGCTTTTTAAAACGTATTGATAAGTGACGTTTTCTCCCGCTGCCTGCGCCTGGGACTGCCCTGCCATGACGGCCAGCGAGATCATAATTCCGCTGACCAGAACTGCGGCTGCCAGGACTGCACCAATAACAACTGTTTTCCTGTTCATAATGAACCCCTTTCCTGTTTATGCGCATTTTCTACTTCAATAAAAATAAAGCGCTTTGTCTCATGATACCCAGCTGATATTTTGCTCTTATTACGTACAAAGATGAAACCCGCTGCCTGAAAAGGCAGGAATGTCTCTTATCTAAGTTATATTTTGGCACTTTTGCGGAAAAATTATACAATATGAAATTTTCATGGATAAATTGGCCAAACCTTATTTCGAAACTGTAAAACATCTCGACAGGTTCCCTATTTTTTGAGCTTTCGACTTAACAAACTACACACGGTATGCTATAATAGGAACACATACGGCAAAAACTTGGTAGCTGATACAGCAGACGCGTTGCACAAGCGCAGGTCGTGTCGCAGCAGGCTCATAAAGGCAGAAAAAGAACTTATATAAGACTTATCTACGCCTTTGTCATTATGGAACAACCAAGGAGGCGAACCGCTGAATGGCAAAACGGATGCAGAAAAATCCGAATATGGTGGATATCAGTTCACACAGCGATAAGCGCAAAAAGAAAAAAACTGCAAAAGGGGTAAGACGGGTCAAAAAAATCCTTCTAACCTGCGGCAAGGTTTTAGCTAGTTTTATCCTGATCCTCGCGATTACCGGCAGTATCGTCATCACAGCGCTTACGGTCTACGTGATGAAATTTGTAGAACCAGATGAAAGCATTGACATTAAAAACGCATCGCTTGGTTATACGACAACTCTTGTTACAACCGACGAAGAGGGCAACGAAACCGAAATTGCCACCCTGAACAGCCAGACTATCCGGGAATGGGCTGACCTTGACCAGATCCCCGAACATGTTCGGATGGCATTTGTCTGTGCAGAGGACAAACGTTTCTACGACCACGACGGCGTAGACTGGAAGCGTACTTTTGCCGCGTTTGCAAACCTGTTCCTGCATTTTTACAGCACCAAGCAGGGCGGCTCCACCATTACTCAGCAGCTGATTAAAAACATTACTGGCGAGGACGACGTAAGCATTACCCGTAAGTTTACAGAAATTTTCAGGGCGGTCAACCTGGAAAAAGTTTATTCCAAGGACCAGATACTTGAAAGCTACCTGAACCTTATACCGCTTGACCAGTCAATTCACGGCGTTCAGGCGGCTTCCAAATACTATTTCAACAAAGACGTATCCCAGCTGTCCGTTGTGGAAGGCGCAGCGCTGGCCGCTATGGTAAGGGCACCGCGCACCTACAATCCCATCCTCCACCCGGAGGCCAACAAGGAAAGGCGCAACGCCTACGTCCTTCAGGCAATGTACGACGAGGGCGTGATTACTGCCGAAGAATTTGAAACTTACAAGAACACTGAGCTTGTTACGGCAGTCGATCCTCAGCTGCCCGATTCCGAAGATGACAGCACTTACAGTTGGTTTACAGAGGCCGTAATCGAGGAAGTAAAAGCTGACCTGATTGATAAAAACGGCTGGACCGAGGAATACGCCGAAAGCCAGCTTTTAAGCGGCGGCCTTAAAATTTACACAACGCAGGATCCCCGTATTCAAAAGATTATGGAAGATAAGTACCTGCAGGACAGCACTTTCTCCGCTTCCTCCAACACAGAGGCACTGACACAGTCCGCTATGGTGATCATGGACTATGAGGGCAATATCAAAGGGCTGGTCGGAGCGCGCGGCAAAAAGGAAGGCAACCGCATTTGGAATAACGCCACAATGTCAACCCGCAGCCCCGGTTCTTCCATTAAACCCCTTGCAGTTTACAGCCCTGCTGTGGAAAGCAACCTGATTAACTATTCCAGTATGCTGACCGACGAACCGGTCCCCACCGTGTTGGGTGGCGTATTAAGAAATAACTGGCCAAGCAACTATGACCATGTTTACCGCGGTAATATTCTGATTCCGGAAGCAATCCAGCGTTCCACCAACACCATTCCGGTACAGCTTGCCAACCGGCTGACACCGCAGGCCTGTTTCAACTTCCTAACTGAAAAACTTAACCTCAGTACTTTGGTTGAAAATGATATCACTTCTCCGCGCATGGCGCTTGGCGGCCTTTCCAAAGGCATTAAACTTGACGAATTTACAGCCGCTTATCAGATTTTTGGGAACCAGGGCGTTTATACCGAACAACATACCTACACCAAGGTTGTAAACGCTGCCGGAGACGTCATCCTTGAAAAAGAACCCACCGTTACCCGCGCATTGACGCCGGAAAGTGCCACCATTATGAACCGGATTCTTCAAAACGTAATTGAAGGGCCAAACGGTACCGGTAGAGGCGCGCGGTTAAATAACTTTACCGTTGTCGGCAAAACGGGTACTGCTACCAACGACGCCGGCGCTACGACTGACCAGCTCTTTATGGGCTGTACGCCATACTATGTTGCAGGGGTTTGGATTGGTTATACCGATGGAACCAAAGGGATTCCCAGCGGCTTAATGCGGCCGATTACGAATATCTGGAAAACTGTTATGTCTGAGGTTATGGATGGCCTTCCCTCAAAGTCGTTTGAATACTCGAGCGATGTAATCGAGAGGGCGTACTGCACCCAGACCGGCAAGCTCGCCAAAGAGAGCTGTCCCAGCCAGTTGACCGGCTATTATAAGTCCGGAAACCTGCCTGATTACTGCACGGAGCACTAAAAAATCCCCCGTTTTGAGACGGGGGATTTTTACGATACTGATTGAGGTGAC
>CACXEO010000080.1 GCA_902766785.1 Oscillospiraceae bacterium
AAAAAGTTGATAATACTTGCAGGAGGGACCGGCTGCAAAATTCCAGCTTCAATTATTTTACAGCTAAATCATAACTCTTATTCATGTTTTTCCTCCTTTAGTCATACATTTTCCCACTTCTACCGTTTTATAAGCCCAGAGGCTCAACCTCTGTTTTGCCTCGCTTTTGTTTTTAGGGTTAATCTGATGTAGGCATTAGCTTTATTCTGTCAGAACTACTGTTCTGCAAAAGATAACTATAAATATTTTTTAATATCCTAACTTTATCTTGATATGAAATTTGAATCTCAGAATAAGGCGGTTCCCATTTGGTGATTAGATTCGGCTCCAGTATTATCTCCCTATCTCGAAAATCAATATCCAATTTTAATTTCTTCTCCCCCTCATAATATTCTAAGCAATAAAAATGAGGGATTTTTATTAGATAATTATTCATATATTTTTCACTCGATTTCTACTTAAATATTTCGGTAAATATATTTGTTACATTCGGATTGAGCTTTAAAGCAGGGTATTCAACTGTATTAAAAATACTGTTAGTCCTCGCGCCACTCACAAAACCATAAACATTGCCCGAAGCGTTTTGTGCATATCGTTCTGATAGTCTTGCCCATATTTGGGAGGCCTGATCGCCGGTAAGAGGACTACCATTTTCGAATAGATTTAGATTATCTAAATATTTTCCACCTCGAGTCATCTCAAGTGTCGTTTTTCCATTTTGCAATGCAAAGTGTTCAGCTAATTCGCGATTACCTATTCCAGAGTAGAATGTAGCTGTATTAGGCTTGGTTGAAACATCCAATTTTTCGACCAAATCCTGGAAATATTTGAAACTCTTTTCATTGGTGTTTGGAGTTGTCGTTATCCTCTGAACCAATGCCTTTTTATTCTTCTGGGCAAGAGCTTCGCTGGCTCGCTTCATGGCTGCCAGAGAATCGTTGATACTCGCCATAACTGAATCAATAGAGGATAAAACATTACTGCCAATCTTACTAGAATGTAGGATGTTTGATCCAGTCTTAATACCACTTTTTATGGCTGTTTTTGCGGTTCTTGCTGCATCACCAGCCCAATTTGCAACTCTTGTAATCGTTTTTGTCGTTCTCAATCCGTCAACAAGATTTTCCCCGCGATTCAGCCATTTAAGGGCTTTCAACGCACCCGGCGCAGGGACGAACGGAATAAAGACACCCGCCAAATCAAGTGCAAACCAACCGAGATTTTCCCAAGACGGATTGGTGATCAAGTCCCAGGTGCTCCAGGCAAGGCTGCCAACATCGAATAAGGTTTCCCATAAGTGCCCGGACGGGTCAGAGTAAAGCACAGGGTTTCCGCCGCAATAGGAGTACAGGTTCAGCGTATCCGGTTGGGTGATATTGCCGAGATATGTGTCGCGTTGGGTAAAACCGCCGATCTCCGGGTCGTAATAACGGGCATTCAGGTAATAGAAGCCGCTTTCATCGTCGGTGTAATAACCAGAATAACGGTAGGGATTATCGGAAGCGGTCTCGCTCAGGTCATTCTTGATATTCCCATAAGCGTCATAGGTGTAGGCTGCATCTTCTGCTCCCAAAATCGAATCAACATCGCCCCGTGCATTGGTCTGATAGCTGTAAGTTCCTTCTCCCGTTTTCAAGCCAAGTATATCAAGACCAAAGACATAGGAACTAAACCCGCTGTCTATGGTATTGTAATCGCCAATGATACTGTTGTCATTCCAGTAATGATAAACCGAACCTTCCGGGACTCCGTCAGTATAGAGCACCTTTATCGACCGACGATCCAGCGGATCATAATCATACTGGAACAGATCGTGGCCAAAGCGGCCCTCACTGTCTTTGGCTCCCACTAGGTGGTTAAACGCATCATATTGGTAAATTGCTTGTTCGCTGCCACCCGTCCCACTTTTTACGAAACTGCTGCGGTTTCCACGGTTGTCATAAAAATAGGTGTAAGTATCGCTAATCGTATCTGATACAACTGTTCTGGAAACAAGTTGGCTATTTAAATTGTAGCTGAAAGTATCGGTAATTGCAACACCTTCGGTAGAGGAAGAATAGGCTGTCTCCACCTTGCTGCTCAGGTTACTGAAATCATCAAAAGTGTAAGCAATCTGGTTCGTCAAAGCGTCATTGTGATAGACTTGCTCCTGTGTCAGTCTACCGAGATTATCATAATTGTAGGCCGTCTTTTTCGCGCCTGATACCTTTTCATACAGATTTCCATCCAGCTTGTACTCATAGGTCTCCGTCAAATTGACAGAACCATCTGTTGAGTTCTGCTCATAACTCTCCATCAATCCCAGTTTGTTGTAAGTAAAACTCTTGTTGGTCGTCAAATTCGGTGTGACAACCTGCTGGCTGATGACATTGCCCGCTGCATCATAGCTATAAGTTGCAGTGAGGTTTGCGGCAGAGGCGGCAGAATCTTTTTGAGAAACGGCACTTAACCGCCCCATCTCATCGTAGGTATAAGACTGATAATATTGGGTCAAATAGTTGTTTGAAGCAGAATCAAAAACTTCGAGTTGTACGGACTCGACCCCACGTGGAACATAGGTTCGAATCACATTATAGTCTTCCTCCGACTGTACTCCGTTCACCGACTCGGTCAAAGGACGCCCAATCAGATCGTAGGTAAATTCGACCGACTGAGAGCCGACAGAAACCGAGAGAAGATTTCCAAGGCCGTCATAAACATATTCTTTTGTTTTACCCGACATTCCCTCTGTTGGTGCCACGCCGCTTTCGGAAAGTAGCCTGCCAAGCGCATCGTAGGTAAAGGTTACAACCGTTTCTCCGTCAACAGCCTTAGTATAATATAAAAAAGCGTCGAGGTAGTTGATGTTATGCCACCTCCTGTGTAGCTGATTTAACTGTAAAAAAAGCAAAGGGCTTTATGTCTGCCGTTTCGGTAGTCATAGAGCCTTTTGCTTTTTTTACCCAAAGTACAATTACTATTTATTTGAGAAAGATTCGTAAACGGGTTCCACCTTTTCCTTAATCCGGTGTTATGGCCGGTAGAGGGATAAAGGTGGTGATCCAATGCGTGAACCTCTATTTTCATCTAGTGATATTGACACACAGACCCTCATCTACATAGACCGGTATTTAAAGCTTACCATCAGTAATACCAAACGGAATTTCCTGCGCAACAAATTCCGTTACAAGCAGTATGGTATTACTTTAGTTACGCTTGACGATTTTGAGAATGAGCTGGTCTATGAGGAACCGGGATTTGAAGACGCCATCTGCGAATGGGTCAGTATTCACGAGATAAAAATTCCAATCCACAGTTCTGCACTGGCACTCGCGTTAAAATCCCTTTCTTACCAGCAGCGAATCATATTATTGCAAAACATTGTACTAAAAATCCCCTTGGAAAAAATAGCGTCAGAACTGGGAATAGGACTACGTATGGTAAGCCGCCATAAGCACAACGCAATCGTTAAATTAAAAAGGAGTTTGCAAAACTATGGAAAAGAGCTGTAAGATTCAAAACTCGAATCACCTTCCGTCGATTGACCTCATTTTAGATATGCTCAATGAAGAGGACGGCGCTTTAGAAGAAATCCTTAGCTTTTACAATGTTTATATCAAAAATGCCTCTAAAATTTCTGACATCGGTGCGGATGATGACTTGATCCAAGAAATTCGAATTCACATCGCTAAGGCGGTTGACCTTCTGAGAGAAAAACTAATCAAACAAAAACAATGCAGTTCTAATATCATTATCATTTACAAGTAAGCCTTGATATTTTAGTACCTTGACAAATATGCCGGAACACCGGCATTATGGTAATCTGCCACAAAACCCGAAGAGCGGCGCCGTTCGGCGAAAAAACTGCCAGCTGACAACTGGCGGCTGCCATGACTCGGTATTATGAGACTTGCCGGTTTGGAGATACCGGCGGCGCATGTATTGCGTCTGCAGTGGTTTACCGCTGCAATGCGGGCAATGCTGCAACTAAGTGCAACGGTTGCACAATGTCAGCCCGTTGTGGCAGGTTCCCCATCAGATGGAGCCTGAAAAAATCTGAATTCAATAAATTCCAGGAGCTGAGCATTATGGAAAGCATTAGTATTGACCAAATCAAAGAAATCATCGGCTCTGATTCAAATATGAAAGAGAAAATAGACTCCCTTCCATATAACCTGAAGCTATGCGACCTGATCGATTTTTTGGGTTACTGCGAATCAACCGTGTATAAGATCACCAGACAACCGGATTTCCCCAAATTGGACACTGGGGTCAAAAAATTTTTAGTACCCCGCCCGCTCTTTCTTTACTGGTATTTTCGCAAATGTTTTTTCGCAAAACAGCTTATTTAAATTTGACAAATAATTTTTCTTTGCTACACTAAAGGGCAGGTAGAAGGTACTTTGAAAAAAGAATAGCATGATCTTTCTTTAAAAGAAAGGAACAGCAATCGTGAACAACAAAACAAAGAAACGTGCACCCAATGGAACCGGACACGTCCGTAAACGGTCTGACGGCAAATGGGAGGGGCAGTATTATTATTTAGGCGAACATAAAAGCTGTTATGCCAACACCGAATCGGAGTGCCGAGGATTACTGAATTCGATCCTCGCGAAAATCTACAAAGGTTCTTTTGTTGCAGAAACCACCACTCCGCTTTATTCTTACCTGTATATCTGGCATACCAAGTATACAGAAATTCGTCCGAGCACTCATACCAATTATGAGAGCTATATTGAGAACCATATCGGCGGATCAAGACTGGGCAGTATCCCTTTAAACCGTCTGACCCTGAAAGATTTTAAGGACTTTTTCGATTACAAAAAAAGCGCCGGACGATTGGATGGGAAAAAGGGCGGCCTTTCGCCAAAGACTCTGCGGAATATAAAGGTGATGGTATCAGAAGCGTTAAATTATGCGGTCAACAATCTTCGCATTTTAGAGCACAATCCAATCACAGGACTGAAGCTGCCGAAAGTAGTCCGCCGCAAAATCAATGTTTTAAGTCAAAAAAATCAAAGCAAGCTGGAAAGCTCATGCCTGGCTTACGACAAGACCATGAATGCGCTTATGATTTTTATTGACCTCAATACCGGTCTCCGGATTGGCGAGTACTGCGGATTGATGTGGCCTGATTTTTCCCCGAATAAGGAATACTATGATATCCGGCGCACCTTGGAGCGGCTTTACATTCACTGGGCAGAACAGCAGCCCAACCTTTATACCCGTGTTTCTTGCAGCTTCACCAAAGAAGATGCCAAAACAGCATTATATGTAGGACCGCCAAAATCCGAAAAGGGCGAGCGCAGGATTTATTTGAGTGATGAAATGATTGACGCGTTTGAATCGATTGAGCGTTATCAAAAAGCGAATGAGCTCTACGATCCAAACGGATTTGTATTTCGTCAGCCGAATGGGAACCCTTATGAACCCCGAGCGTATCAAGCCCTATATAAAAAAGTAATTGAGACCGCAGGGATTGACTATGTGAACTTCCATGTTTTAAGACATACTTTTGCGACCCGGGCACACGAGTTGGGGATCGACATTCCCACCATTGGAGAAATTTTGGGTCACGCTCAAAATTCAACTACGCTGAATATGTATGGTCACAGCATAGATGACCATAAAATAGCTGCCATGCGGAAAATATCACAAAATAGGGTTGGATAAATCCTGTAAATCCAGTAAACAAATATACCGTTAACGGTAGGAATAACGGTACGAAAAAAGCACAGAAAACAAGCTTTGAAGCCCTATGTGATAAATCCTGCAAAAAATCAAAAGGAGTGAAACATCAAAATTGAGTCAAGTTTTAATGGCAATTAAAGCATGAAAAAACCTGCAAAGCCAATGGCCATGCAGGTTTATGGTTGCGGAGGCAGGATTTGAACCTACGACCTTCGGGTTATGAGCCCGACGAGCTACCGGACTGCTCCACTCCGCGATATGAAATTTAAAATGTGTTAGCTTGCAGTTTTGAACATCTGAGAGAGGAAAACCGAGATGCAATCTTCGGGTTATGAGCCCGACGAGCTACCGGACTGCTCCACTCCGCGATATCTTAACTATATGATTAGTATAGCATAAATTTTACAAAAAATCAAGTGTTTTTTTCTTACTGCGGCGGTTATAAACCGCCGCAGTAAGAAAAAACAGATTATTCCGCTTTTTCTTCCTTTTCATCGCCGCCTACATCTTCTTCGTCCTCGGAAAGCTCATTCAAATCCAGAGGCTCGGCGTCTTCTTCAAAATAAATGCTATCGTCAAAATCCAGGTCTTTCTGGAGCTTTTTGCCCGCGCGTTTCACAAACAGCGCCACGGCAACCGCGATACCTGCAACAGTTGTAATTGCCGCTAAGATCCAAACCCAAACATTGCTTTTTCTCATTGTGGTTCCTCCTTTTCAATGGACGGTTATTCTACCGTTATTATATACCTTTAGCGGGGTATTATCAACTTCTTTTTCACATATTCCCCGTGTAGTACATCAATATTGCCAAAGCTGCAACCGGAGCGGTTTCACAGCGGAGTATCCGCGGCCCAAGGGTGCCGACTGCTGCGCCTGCCAGCACCGCGGCGTCAACCTCATCCCTCGAAAAGCCGCCTTCGCTTCCAATGATTACTGCTACTTTTTTTGAGGACGCCGGTAAAACTTTATCAAGCCGCTCGCCGCCTTCTTCATAAAACAGGATCACTTTATCATATTCCGTAAAATCACCTAAAATACCTTCGTAGGTTTTAAGAGGGTGCACGACAGGGATAATTCCCCGTCCCGACTGCTTGGCGGCCTCCAGCGCCACTTTATTGTAGCGCTCCAGCTTTTTTTGCATGGATTTTTCATCCGGACGGGATACGCACCGTGACGTCAGAACTGGAACAACGCGCTCTACTCCGAGTTCCACCGCTTTCTGCACAATCGTTTCAAACTTTCCAACCTTGGGTAGCGCCTGATACAGAGTAACAGAAACAGCCGGCTCGCTGGTATTGAGCCGCGTCTCTAACACCCGCACCGTTACCGCTTCAGCCGAGACCGCAGTGATTTCCCCCTCGCAGTCAACCCCGTTGGCATCGGAAAGAGTCAATGTTTCCCCCTGGCGCATCCGGAGCGATTTTGCAATATGGGCGGCATTCTCCCCGGTCAGGACAATCTGCCGGCCTTTGATTTCCTCCACAAAAAAACGTGGCATGGGCAGCCCTCCATCATAAACAGTTTTTCTTGAGCGGCGGCTACCGGCTCACCGCATCTTGTGTTTCTAGTTTAACACAAAAATTGTTAAAATACAAAATACGACAAAAGCCGCCCGTGATGACAGTATATGGAATATAGGTTTAGGTTGCCACACAATGACCCGCTTATTACAGAGTGATACCTGCGGCGGGGCATATTCCGCCGCAGGTATCGAGTCATTTTAATTTTAATCAGCTGCCAGCCACTTTGGTTAAATTACAAACGCAATGACAAGAACCGCAATCATTAAAAAATGAGCCAGGCTGCCTCAAATTAAATCTTCCGGGCTTCATTTTTGCAGCGTGATCTTGTCGGGAATATTTTATCAGTGGGTATACGCTTTGGCTAAAAGCATCAAAGTCCATAAAAAGTTTGCATTTATCAAAAAACTGCATACTTTCCACCTAAAAAACAGGGCATAACGGAAACTTACCGTTATACCCTTCTGCACTCAGCACAAATATGATATAAGCCTGAAATTATTTATCGTTCGGGTCATTTTTGCCTTCGCCCGGATACTCGTCGCTCTGTCTCCAAGAATACTGCTCATGATAGCCCAGCATATCCCGAAGCTTTTTGTCGCTGAAGAGGCCGCGGTCTTCCGGCCCTTTGATATCTTTCGCCATATCCGCAATGGTCGGCCAATGGGTTTTGGCAAAATCGGCGGTGGACTCTTCATAACGCTTATCGGTGATGATATTGAACGCTTCAAAATCGCTGTCCAAATCTTTTTCAATGGCCAAACGCATTGCGTTTGCAACGTCACGGGAATCAACATACTGCCAGGTGTGGCCTTCATAGAAGCCATCTTTGCACTTCTCCATAACCGGAATCTCAATCGGGGAGATATGTGGGTTGGTCGGATAAGAAATACCCTGCAGGCGGAAAGAAACTGTTTTCATTCCGTAAGCGCTTGCGTAAGCTTTCAGAAGCTGCTCGTCAACCAATTTGGAAAGGCTGTAGGAATCTTCCGGACAGCAGTCGTAATCCTCAGTAATCGGGAGTTTATCAATCGGCCAGGGTTTGCCGGAGATGCGGTTGCCGATACCGGTTGCAAAGAAAGAGCCGGCCAGGATTACTTTTTTAACGCCCAAACGCGCCGCAGCTTCCAGCAGGTAATAGGTACCGGCAATATTGGACTGGAATGTGTCGTCTTCATGAGCGGTGCGCGCCCATTTGTAGTTTGTGCCGGGGATGACCTCCGAAGGGAACGGAAGTCCACCGATATGCAAGATAACGTCAGCCTTCGCTGTGGCGACAGCACGCAGGCAATCACCATAATTGTTCAAATTGCCTTTTACAAAGGTTGCATATTTCCAGTTGGGTTCCCAAGCTTCCCTTTTGGAATCCATTGGAGCAACCTGGTCAAACAGCGTACAATTATAATCTTTACACAGATTATAATAGACGCGGCGCCCCAGACGGCCTGCACCGCCGGTAATCAATACGTTTTTGTACTTTTCTGCCATGTTGTGCACCTTCTTTTATTAAATTATTGATGATTCAGACAATAAAATTGCCTATGCCGTCATTTTATTCCATTCACAAAAGAGTGTCAATGGCAGAATTGATGGGAATTCCATTGAATTTTTGGCTGGACTGCCTAAAATAAAAAAGCTTCTGCTTTTCAGCAGAAGCCTTTAACAGTAGAAAATTAGCCGTTGATTGCGGTAACAACGCCGGAACCAACAGTACGGCCGCCTTCACGGATAGCGAAGCGGAGGCCCTCTTCAATAGCGATCGGGGTAATCAGCTCAACATCCATGGTGACATTATCGCCAGGCATGCACATTTCAGTGCCTTCCGGCAGGGTGATAACACCGGTAACGTCAGTGGTTCTGAAATAGAACTGCGGACGGTAGTTGTTAAAGAACGGAGTATGACGGCCTCCCTCTTCTTTTTTCAGGACATAAACCTGGCCTTTAAATTTGGTGTGCGGATTGATGGAACCGGGTTTGCAGAGAACCTGTCCACGCTCAATCTCATTTCTCTGAACACCACGGAGCAGAGCACCGATGTTGTCGCCAGCCTCAGCGTAGTCGAGGATTTTGCGGAACATTTCGATACCGGTAACGGTGGTTTTCGCTCTCTCTTCGGTCAGACCGATGATTTCAACTTCATCACCAGTGTTGAGCTGGCCTCTTTCAACTCTACCAGTCGCAACAGTACCACGGCCGGTAATGGTGAAGACGTCCTCAACAGGCATCAGGAACGGCAGGTCAGCTTTACGCTCCGGAGTCGGGATATAGCTGTCAACAGCGTCCATCAACTCGTGGATGCAGGCGTATTCCGGCGCGTTCGGGTCAGTAGAGGAGCTCTCGAGAACCTGAAGAGCGGAACCTTTGATGATCGGGGTATCATCACCCGGGAACTCGTACTCGTTGAGGAGGTCACGGATTTCCATCTCAACCAGTTCAAGCAGTTCCGGATCGTCAACCTGGTCAGCTTTGTTCATGAAAACAACGATATAAGGAACGCCAACCTGACGGGAAAGCAGGATGTGCTCACGGGTCTGCGGCATCGGGCCGTCAGCAGCGGAGACAACCAGGATTGCGCCGTCCATCTGCGCAGCACCGGTAATCATGTTTTTAACATAGTCGGCATGCCCGGGGCAGTCAACGTGCGCATAGTGGCGTTTCTCTGTCTGATACTCAACATGAGCGGTATTGATGGTGATACCACGCTCTCTCTCTTCCGGAGCCTTGTCGATGTTCGCGTAATCAACGAAATCGGCTTCACCAGCAAGGTTGAGCACCTTGGTGATTGCAGCGGTCAAAGTGGTTTTACCATGGTCAACGTGGCCAATGGTACCAATATTAACGTGGGGTTTATTTCTTTCGAATTTCGCCTTTGCCATTGTATTTTCCTCCTTAAATGCAATTCTTTTTTAAGAGTATCCATTACTAGTTATTCTAGCAATAAATCCAGAATAATTCAAGCCCTAATCATTCTTTTTTGCACGGCTGGACATAATGCCCTCGGCAATTGATTTCGGAACTTCAACATAGTGGCTCGGTTCCATAACATACTGGCCGCGCCCCTGTGTTTTAGAACGCAAGTCGGTCGCATAACCGAACATCTCAGACAGCGGAACAAAAGAATTGATCTGCTGCGCGCCGGGGCGTGCTTCCATGCCCTGAATCTGTCCACGGCGGGAGTTCAAGTCGCCGATAACGTCGCCCATATATTCCTCCGGAACAATAACGGTAACCTTCATGATTGGCTCCAGAATGACAGGGTCGCCTTTTCTCATTGCCTCTTTGAAAGCCATGGAGCCGGCAATCTTAAACGCCATTTCAGAGGAGTCAACCTCATGGTAAGAACCGTCGTACAGGGTGACCTTACAGTCTACTACCGGATAACCGGCAAGTACGCCAGCCTGCATAGCGCCCTGAATACCAGCGTCGACAGCCGGGATGTATTCCTTCGGAATTGCACCGCCGACAACTGCATTGATAAATTCATAGCCCTTACCAGACTCATTCGGCTCAACCTTAATTTTAACATGACCATACTGGCCTTTACCACCGCTCTGACGAGCGTACTTATGGTCGACATCAGCCAGTTTCCGCACGGTCTCTTTATAAGCAACCTGCGGTTTGCCGACATTTGCCTCAACTTTAAATTCGCGGAGCAAACGGTCGACAATAATTTCCAGGTGGAGCTCACCCATACCGGCAATGATGGTCTGGCCGGTTTCTTCATCGGTGTAGGTGCGGAACGTCGGATCCTCTTCCGCCAGTTTCGAAAGGGCAATACCCATCTTCTCCTGGCCGGCTTTGGTCTTCGGCTCAATCGCTACACGGATAACCGGATCCGGGAATTCCATCGACTCAAGAATGATCGGATGTTTCGGATCACAAAGGGTATCGCCCGTGGTGGTGTTTTTCAAACCAACCGCCGCGGCAATATCACCGCAATAACATTCCTCAAGGTCTTTTCTATGGTTAGAATGCATTTGCAGGATACGGCCCATGCGCTCATTGTTGTCTTTGTTCGCGTTGTATACGGTAGAGCCGGCTTTGACAATACCGGAATAAACACGGAAGAAACAAAGCTTGCCAACAAACGGGTCGGTCGCAACTTTAAAGGCCAGTGCAGAAAACGGATTGTTATCGTCAGCCGGGCGCTCCTCTTCTTCTTCGGTTTCAGGATTTACACCCTTAATCGGCGGGATATCAAGCGGGGACGGCATAAAATCGACAACAGCGTCGAGCAGTTTCTGAACGCCTTTATTTTTATAAGAAGTACCGCAGGTAACCGGAACAATTGTATTGTCAATGGTACCTTTACGAATCGCAGCTTTAATTTCATCAATGGTCAGCTCTTCGCCTTCCAGATACTTCATCATCAGCTCTTCGTCCTGCTCGGCTACAGCTTCGAGCAGCGCGGCATGGTATTCGTCCGCCTTGTCTTTCATGTCCGCAGGAATTTCTTCCTCACGGATATCTTTTCCAAGGTCATCGTAATACACATAGGCTTTCATTTCAATCAGGTCTACAATCCCTTTGAAATCCTCCTCAGCGCCAATCGGGAGCTGAATCGGAAGTGCATTACATTTCAGACGGTCGCGCATCATCTGCACAACATTGTAAAAATCTGCGCCCATGATGTCCATTTTGTTTACATAGGCCATTCTCGGAACACGGTAATCGTCAGCCTGGCGCCAAACGGTTTCAGACTGTGGTTCAACGCCGCCCTTTGCACAGAAAACGGTAACAGAACCATCAAGAACACGCAGGGAACGCTGAACTTCTACAGTGAAGTCAACGTGCCCGGGGGTATCAATGATGTTGAGTCTGTGACCTTTCCAGTAAGCAGTGGTCGCAGCGGAGGTAATGGTAATACCTCTTTCCTGTTCCTGTACCATCCAGTCCATAGTGGCGGCGCCTTCATGCGTCTCACCAATTTTATGGTTGATACCGGTATAAAACAGGATACGCTCGGTAGTGGTGGTCTTACCGGCGTCGATGTGCGCCATAATCCCTATGTTACGAGTCATTTCAAGAGATACGTCTCTTTCCATAAACGGATAACCTCCAAATACTATCGGAAATACAGCTTAACAGCAAAACCAGGAGGCAGCCAAAACGGTATATCCTGTTTCTGCATACGGAAACGGCAGAATGCACATTACCATCTGTAATGCGCAAACGCCTTATTAGCCTCTGCCATTCTATGAGTCTCTTCACGCTTCTTGCATGCGCCGCCGTTACCGTTGATCGCATCGAGAATTTCGTTGGCAAGACGTTCTTTCATGGTTTTCTCACTGCGCTGACGGGAGTACAGTGTGATCCATCTGAGCCCCAGGGTCTGCCGTCTTTCCGGGCGGACCTCAATCGGGACCTGGTAAGTGGCACCACCGACACGGCGGGCCTTAACTTCTAATACAGGCATGATGTTTTCCATTGCATCGGTGAAAGCTTCCAAAGGCTCTTTACCGGTTTTTTCAGCAACAATGTCGAACGCACCGTAAACAATTTTCTGAGCAACACCTTTTTTCCCATCATACATAATATTGTTGATGAGACGGGTCACCAGTTTTGAATTGTAAAGCGGATCCGGCAAAACATCACGTTTTGCGATATTACCTCTTCTCGGCACTTCGCTTCCCTCCTTCATAAAATGATATCATCGGTACTCGAAAGGAACATAACTTTCGTCGGCACCCATTAGAGGCATTTATAATAAGCCACTAAGTGGTTGCACTTCAAAAATTCCCTTATTTCCCAGCTTTCGGTCTCTTCGCGCCATACTTGGAACGAGCCTGGTTTCTTTTCGCTACGCCCTGAGCGTCAAGGGTACCGCGGATGATGTGGTAACGAACACCAGGAAGGTCACGGATACGTCCGCCGCGGATCAAGACCACGCTATGCTCCTGCAGGTTATGGCCGATGCCCGGAATGTAAGCAGTAACTTCATTTCCGTTGGTCAGTCTAACCCTGGCGACTTTACGAAGCGCTGAGTTCGGCTTTTTCGGTGTCATGGTTCTAACCGAAGTACAAACGCCGCGCTTTTGCGGTGAAGCCTGGTCCGTAACGGTTTTGGTCTTAGCGTTATAGCCTTTTAACAAAGCCGGCGCTTTTGACTTTTTGTTTACAGGACTTCTTCCCTTTCTGACTAACTGGTTAAAGGTTGGCATTAAGGCACCTCCTTAAAAAATATTTATATATTCTTATGGCTTGGCCACAATTATATATCGCATATATGGAACGCCGGGCTTATCTGCCTAATGCAAATAAGCCGAGCGCACCAATTAATAATACCATTGTTGGCTTTATTTTGTCAATAAAAACTTTGTAAAGCTAAGGCTTGCGCCTTATTCCTCCACAGCTGCGGTAGAAACGACCTCAACGTCAGAGTAACACTTCATACCGGTACCGGCCGGAACCAGCTTACCGATAATGACATTTTCCTTGAGCCCCAGAAGTGGGTCGACCTTACCTTTGATAGCGGCCTCAGTCAGAACCCGGGTGGTCTCCTGGAAGGATGCAGCGGACAGGAAGCTGTCGGTAGCAAGAGAAGCCTTTGTGATACCGAGCAGAACCGGGATATAGGTTGCGGCGACAAGCCCCTCCTCGCCGGCGGCGATCCGAGCTTCGATCTCTTTGTTTGCATTGGCAATCTCAGAGCGATCTACCAGCGAACCCGCAAGGAGTTCAGTGGAGCCCGGATTGTCAACCCGCACCTTCCGCATCATCTGGCGAACAATGACCTCAATGTGTTTATCGTTGATGTCAACGCCCTGCATCCGGTAGGTCTTCTGAACCTCGGCAATCAGGTAATTCTGAACCGCCTTTTCACCTTTGACATCCAGAATATCATGGGGGTTAACAGCACCTTCAGTCAGCGCCTCACCAGCAACAACCGTATCGCCCTCCGCAACTTTGATCCGGTAGCCGTAGGGAACCGGATAAGCCCTTTCGTCTCCGTCCGAAGAAGTGACGATGACATTGCGGATTCGTTTGATCTCCTCCATCCGGACAAGGCCGGTAATTTCAGAGATAATGGCGCTGCTCTTCGGGCGGCGGCCCTCAAACAGCTCCTCAACCCTAGGAAGACCCTGGGTGATATCTTCCGCCGACGCAATACCGCCGGTGTGGAAGGTACGCATGGTCAACTGGGTACCCGGCTCGCCAATTGACTGGGCGGCAATGATGCCGACCGCCTCACCAACTGTGACAGGTTTGCCGTTTGCAAGGTTTGCACCATAACATCTGGAGCAGATACCGTGCTTGGCCTCACAGGTGAGGATAGAACGGACAGAAACCGTTTCAGCACCCGCATCCACAATCTTCTTCGCATCGGTATCATCCATCATCTTATCTCTTGAAACAAGAACCTCGCCTGTAGCCGGATCAATAAAATCCTCTACCAGGTAACGCCCTACCAGACGCTCCTGCAGCGGCTCAATCATCTCGTTCCCTTCTTTGATGGAGTAGACCTCAATACCGTTGTGGGTACCGCAGTCGTCCTGGCGGATAATAACATCCTGAGAGACATCGACCAAACGGCGGGTCAAGTAACCCGAGTCGGCGGTACGGAGCGCCGTATCAGCAAGGCCTTTACGGGCGCCACGAGAAGAAATAAAGTATTCCAGAATATTAAGGCCTTCACGGTAATTTGCGCGGATCGGCATCTCAATGGTAACACCGGCCGTATTCGCAATCAGTCCGCGCATGCCGGCGAGCTGACGAATCTGGTTCATGGAACCACGCGCGCCGGAGTCCGCCATCATAAAGATCGGATTATACTGGTCAAGGTTATTTTTCAGTGCATCGGCAACGCTTTCGGTCGTCTTGCTCCAGACATCCAAGATCAGGCCGCTTCTCTCTTCGTTCGAGATCAAGCCGCGGCGGAACTGACGGGTAATTTTATCAACCTGTGCGTCGGCGTCTTCCAGCATCTGCTTTTTCTGCGGCGGGATGACCGCGTCGCAGACCGCTACAGTAATGGCACCCTTAGTGGAATATTTAAAGCCCTGCGCCTTGATCCGGTCAAGGACCTCCGCCGTTACAGCGGTCCCATGCTGCTTGATGCAGCGGTCAATAATCTGTCCGAGCTGTTTTTTACCAACCAGGAAAGAAACTTCCAAATCAAACTGGTTTTCACTCTTAGTGCGGTCAACATAGCCGAGGTCCTGCGGAATCGGATCATTGAAGATAATCCGGCCAACCGTCGCATCAATGATTTTGCTGACCTTATGATCACCGATTTCTTTGGTAACCCGCACCTTAATTCCCGCGTGGAGGGAAACGACGCCGTCCTGATATGCCATCAGTGCTTCATTAAAGTCGCGGAAAACCTTACCCTCACCCTTTTCGCCGTCTTTCTGCATGGTGAGGTAATAAGAGCCGAGAACCATATCCTGTGTCGGAACTGCAACCGGCCGGCCGTCAGACGGTTTAAGAAGGTTGTTAGCCGCCAGCATCAGGAAGCGGGCTTCCGCCTGCGCCTCAGCAGAAAGCGGGACGTGGACAGCCATCTGGTCACCGTCAAAGTCCGCGTTGTAAGCAGTACAAACAAGCGGATGGAGCTTGAGCGCACGGCCTTCAACCAACACCGGCTCAAAGGCCTGGATACCAAGACGGTGAAGGGTTGGCGCACGGTTTAAGAGAACCGGGTGGTCTTTGATAACCACTTCCAGTGCATCCCAGACTTCCGGCTTCGCACGTTCCACCATTTTCCTGGCGCTCTTAATGTTATTCGAAATGCCGGTTTCAACCAGCCGTTTCATAACAAAGGGTTTGAAAAGTTCCAGCGCCATCTCTTTCGGAAGGCCGCACTGGTACATTTTGAGCTCCGGGCCGACGACGATAACCGAACGGCCGGAGTAGTCAACACGCTTGCCGAGCAGATTCTGACGGAAACGGCCCTGTTTGCCCTTGAGCATATCCGAAATGGATTTGAGCGGGCGGTTGTTCGGCCCGGTGACCGGACGGCCGCGCCGGCCGTTGTCAATCAACGCGTCGACCGCTTCCTGCAGCATCCGCTTTTCATTCCGGACAATAATATCAGGGGCGTTGAGCTCTAAAAGCCGCTGGAGACGATTGTTCCGGTTGATCACACGGCGGTAAAGATCGTTTAAGTCGGAGGTCGCAAAACGGCCGCCGTCAAGCTGAACCATCGGACGGATATCCGGCGGGATGACCGGGATGACGTCGAGGATCATCCACTCCGGACGGTTGCCGGAAAGGCGGAACGCTTCAACCACTTCAAGGCGCTTGAGAAGGCGCACCCTCTTCTGGCCGGTGGCATTTTCCAATTCCTCTTTCAGCTCTTTGGAAAGTTTTTCAAGATCGAGCTCCGCGAGAAGTTCCTTGATTGCTTCCGCACCCATGGCGGCCCGGAAATCATCCTCATATTTTTCCCGCATGTCGGCATACTCTTTCTCAGAGAGGAGCTGCCCCTTCTCTAAAACGGTATTGCCTGGATCAATGACAATATATTTTGCGAAATAGAGAACCTCTTCCAAACGGCGGGGAGAAATATCCAGGATCAGGCCCATCCGGGACGGAATCCCTTTAAAATACCAGATGTGCGAGACGGGTGCCGCAAGCTTAATATGCCCCATCCGTTCACGGCGGACTTTGGAACGGGTAACTTCGACGCCGCAGCGGTCACAAATTTTACCTTTGTAACGAAGACGTTTATATTTTCCGCAGTGGCACTCCCAGTCCTTGGTGGGCCCGAAAATACGCTCGCAAAACAGGCCGTCGCGCTCCGGCTTCAAGGTTCTGTAGTTAATGGTTTCCGGCTTTTTAACCTCGCCGTAAGACCATTCCAGAATCTGTTCAGGTGACGCCAAACCTATTTTTATTGACTCAAACACGTTAAATTCCATTCAGCCGTCTCCTTCCTATCTATCCAAATCATCGCTGTCATCGGCAGCTACATTATCCAGGCCGAAATCCAGCTCTTCATCGTACTCTTCCTGCACTTCCTCATCGGGTTCTTCTTCAAGCCCAGCATCTTCTACACCGTAGCCGTCCATATCCCCTTCTACTTCAACCAGGTTGTTAAGAACCTCATCATCCATATGCTGCAGGCCGATGTCGTCGTCATCGTCAAACGACTGTTTGAGGTCGATTTCTTCATCGTTCTTATCGAGCACTTTGACATCAAGACCGAGGGACTGGAGCTCCTTGACAAGCACTTTGAAGGATTCCGGAATACCCGGGGTCGGGACATTCTGGCCCTTGACAATTGCCTCATAGGTCTTGACACGGCCGACAACGTCGTCCGACTTGACCGTCAGGATTTCCTGCAGGGTGTAGGCGGCGCCGTAAGCTTCAAGCGCCCAAACTTCCATTTCACCGAACCTCTGGCCCCCGAACTGGGCCTTGCCGCCCAGAGGCTGCTGGGTGACGAGGGAATACGGGCCGGTGGAACGGGCATGGATCTTATCATCAACCAGGTGATGGAGCTTTAAGAAGTACATATAGCCGACTGTGACGCGGTTGTCAAACGGTTCACCGGTACGGCCGTCATAAAGCTGCGTTTTACCGTCTTCATTATACCCAGCTTCTTTCAGGCACTCGCGGATATCCTCTTCGTGCGCGCCGTCAAAGACTGGGGTCATGATCTTCCAGCCGAGCGCCTTGGCCGCGTAGCCCAAATGAACCTCAAGCACCTGCCCGATGTTCATACGGGACGGAACGCCCAGCGGATTCAAAACAATATCCAGCGGGGTGCCGTCTGGCAGGAACGGCATATCCTCCTGCGGCAGGATACGAGAAACGACGCCCTTGTTTCCGTGACGGCCCGCCATCTTGTCACCGACGCTGATCTTCCGCTTCTGAGCAATATAGCAGCGGACAACCATATTCACGCCCGGAGACAGCTCATCGCAGTTCTGGCGGGTGAAAACCTTGACGTCTACAATGGTGCCGGACTCGCCGTGCGGAACCTTCAAAGAGGTATCGCGGACTTCGCGGGCCTTTTCACCGAAGATTGCGCGGAGCAAACGCTCCTCAGCGGTCAGCTCGGTCTCGCCCTTCGGGGTGACCTTACCGACCAGGATGTCGCCGGCGTGAACCTCGGCGCCAATCCGGATGATACCGCGCTCGTCAAGGTCTTTGAGGGCGTCCTCACCGACGTTCGGGATATCGCGGGTAATCTCTTCCGGCCCGAGCTTGGTGTCCCGCGCTTCGATTTCATATTCCTCGATATGGATTGAAGTAAAGACGTCGTCCCGGACAATTTTTTCATTGATGAGGACGGCATCCTCGTAGTTATAGCCTTCCCAGGTCATGAAGCCGATCAGCACATTTTTGCCGAGGCTGATCTCGCCGTTACTGGTCGCAGGACCGTCCGCAAGAACCTGGCCCTTTTTCACCCGCTCGCCTTTTTCTACAATCGGGCGCTGGTTGACACAGGTTCCCTGGTTGGAACGCTTAAACTTAATCAATTTATAGGTCTGGCTCACGCCGTTGTCCTCTTTGAGGACAATTTCGTCGGCGCTGACCTTTTCAATCACACCATCGTGCTTGGAGACGACTGCAACGCCGGAGTCGACAGCAGCTTTGTATTCCATACCGGTGCCAACGATCGGAGACTCGGTCTTGAGAAGCGGAACCGCCTGCCGCTGCATGTTTGAACCCATCAGGGCGCGGTTCGCGTCGTCGTTTTCAAGGAACGGAATCATCGCGGTCGCAACTGAGACGACCATCTTCGGTGAGACGTCCATATAGTCGACGCGCTCCCGCTCGATTTCCAGGATTTCATCCAGATGACGGGCATTGACACGGGGACGGGCAAGACGACCCTGGTCGTCAAGCGGCTCATTTGCCTGGGCGACGACGTAAGCGTCCTCCACGTCGGCGGTCATATAAACAACCTCATCGGTGACAACGCCGGTTTCTTTATCCACTTTACGGTACGGAGCTTCGATAAAACCGTACTCATTGATCCGCGCAAAAGTTGCGAGGTAGGAAATCAAACCGATGTTCGGGCCTTCGGGCGTTTCAATCGGGCACATACGGCCGTAATGGCTGTAGTGAACGTCACGGACTTCGAAAGACGCGCGGTCACGGGAAAGACCACCGGGGCCGAGGGCCGAAAGACGGCGCTTATGGGTCAGTTCCGCCAGAGGGTTGGTCTGGTCCATGAACTGAGAAAGCGGCGAAGAGCCGAAGAATTCTTTAATAGCCGCAACAACAGGGCGGATATTGATCAGCGCCTGCGGGGTGACGACGTCCATATCCTGCGCCTGCAAAGTCATACGCTCACGGACAACACGCTCCATTCTGGAGAATCCGATCCGGAACTGGTTCTGGAGCAGCTCGCCGACTGAACGGATGCGGCGGTTGCCGAGGTGGTCAATATCGTCCACCGAACCAATGCCGTAAACCAGGTTGTTGAGGTAGTTGACAGTCGCAAAAATATCGTCCTTGATAATATGTTTCGGAATGAGTTCGTCTGAATGGGCGGCAATCGCCTCTTTCAGGGCATCTTCCCCTTCGGTGGTCTCAAGGATTTTCTTAAGGACCTTGAAACGGACTTTTTCGTTGATGCCGAGCGACTCAACATCCAGGTCGCCGACATAATCATGGATATCGACCATGCCGTTTGAAATAATCTTGACAGTCTTTCCGTCCTCCAAGGTTACAAACGCTGTGTCGACGCCCGCTTTTTCAATGGCTTCGGCCATTTCGCGGGTAAGCTTCTGACCCGCGTCAGCCAGCAGCTCGCCGGTCAGTTCATTGATAACCGGCTGTGCAAGAACCTGTCCGACCAGGCGGTTCCCAATGGCAAGCTTTTTATTGTATTTATAGCGGCCGACCCTGGAAAGGTCATAGCGCCGCTCATCGAAGAAAAGGTTCCGGATATGGGTAATAGCGCTTTCAACCGTCGGCGGTTCGCCTGGGCGGAGCTTACGGTAGACTTCCAGGAGGGCCTCTTCCCCGTTTTTGGTGGAATCCTTGTTCTGGATGGTGGCAATCAGCCGCTCGTCCTCGCCGAATACATCGTAAATCTCACTGTCGGAGCCGACGAACTCGGTAAAGCTCTCGGTGAAATCCCCTTCCACATTGTCTTTAATCCGCAGCAGGGCACGCAGGAAAACCGTAATCGGGATTTTGCGGTTTTTATCGATCCGGACATAGAAGATGTCATTTGAATCGGTTTCATACTCCAGCCACGCGCCGCGGTTGGGAATAACAGTCGTCGCATAGAGGGATTTGCCGGTCTTGTCGAACGACTCGCTGTAATAAACGCCCGGGGAGCGGACGAGCTGGGAGACGATGACCCGCTCCGCGCCGTTGATGACAAAGGTTCCGCTTTCGGTCATAAGGGGGAAGTCGCCCAGGAAAATCTCCTGCTCTTTGACTTCTCCTGTTTCTTTATTGAGAAGGCGCGCTTTAACGCGGAGAGGGGCGGCGTAGGTCACATCCCGCTCCTTGCACTCTTCTACGCTGTATTTCGGCTCCGCATCCAGATGATAGTCGATAAAATCCAGCACGAGATTACCCGTGTAATCGGTAATGGCCGACATATCGTCGAATACTTCTTTCAAACCTTTTTCCAGGAACCATTGATACGAATTTTTCTGCACCTCAATGAGGTTGGGCATTTCCAGAACCTCGTTGATCCGCGAAAAACTCATACGGACATTTTTCCCGAGTTTCACCGGCTTGACATTTACCATTTACTCAACCACTCCATTCTTCCGATTCACTCAAACAACCTGCTTGTTAAAACAACCAAATCGCAGGGCGAAACAGAGCGCTATTTCTCTGTTTCAACTATTCTTTTTGCCCTATAAATCCCGCTATTGCGGGATTTATAGGCGCAAATTCCCATTTTGATACAGTTTATCATTATAATACAAATTAAAAGCCCTGTCAAGTGTGTATTTTCCCATATTTTCCCGTTAACTGGATTGTGAACCGTTTTTCAAAACTTATGCAAAAATCCCGGGAGGCTGTTTCAACCTCCCGGGATTTAAATCGTTCTTTTTTCTATAAAAGCTGCGCCAGCGTAACCTGCTCCAACCGGCTGCGAACGAGCTCGGAAATATCGTCAAAAACAGCCTGTGCCTTGCAGGGGCCGTGACAGACATCAGGATTCGTGCGGTTACAACCGCTTTCCGGATTGAGACAGCGGCTGAAGTAATATGTACCTTCCACCGTTTCCACAATATCCTTAAGGGTGATTTCTTCTGCCGGTTTTGCAAGCTCGTAGCCGCCCTGCATCCCTTTAAAAGATTTGACAATTCCGCTTGCAGCGAACTTCCGCAGAATTTTCAGCGCAAACCGGAGGGTCACCTCCGCGTTTTCCGAAATAGTCTTGGCGTCAACCCGTTTACCGGCCCGCGCCATATAGACCATCATACGAATTCCATAATCCGCTTCCAACGTTATATGCATACCATCACCCTACCTTCATGGTTTTATTATACCATTTTAGTAGATTATTTGTCAACGGCAAAATTAATCCAGAAAATCTTTCAGCCGTTTACTGCGGCTCGGGTGGCGGAGCTTCCGTAGGGCTTTTGCTTCAATCTGGCGGATCCGCTCACGGGTGACGTTAAACTCCTTGCCAACCTCTTCCAGGGTGCGGGAGCGGCCATCTTCCAGCCCAAAACGAAGGCGGAGAACCTTTTCCTCGCGTTCAGTAAGAGTGGAAAGAACATCTCCCAGCTGCTCTTTCAGCAGGGTGTGGGAAGCAACTTCAGCCGGAGCCGGGGCTTCGTCATCCTGGATGAAGTCACCCAGATGACTGTCTTCCTCCTCGCCGATGGGCGTTTCAAGGGAGACCGGTTCTTGTGCGACGCGGATGATCTCACGAACCTTTTCCACCGGCATATCCAGCTCTTCGGCAATTTCCTCAGCTGTAGGCTCATGCCCGTTTTTGTGGAGAAGCTGGCTGGAAACCTTTTTCACCTTGTTGATGGTCTCCACCATATGGACCGGGATGCGGATCGTCCTCGCCTGGTCGGCGATAGCGCGGGTAATAGCCTGGCGGATCCACCAGGTGGCATAGGTGGAAAATTTAAACCCTTTGGTATGGTCAAACTTTTCAACCGCTTTGATCAGACCCAGGTTCCCCTCCTGGATCAAATCGAGGAACTGCATACCGCGCCCAACATAGCGTTTTGCAATACTGACAACCAGGCGGAGGTTTGCCTCACTCAGGCGTTTGCGGGCAAAAGCGTCGCCCTGAGCCATACGGGTAGCGAGTTCAATTTCTTCCTCGGTGGAAAGAAGCGGCACCCGCCCAATCTCTTTCAGGTAGACCTTAACCGGGTCGTCAATGCTGATCCCTTCGGTAGAAAGAGACGCCTCCAAATCCATATTGACATTGTTGTCAAGGGTGAGGTCCAGGTCAATTTCCGGCTCGAAATCCTCTACGATCTCAATGTTCATGTTTTCGAGTGAATCGTAAAGCTTTTCCATCTGTTCCGGGTCGAAATCAAGATCTTCTAACGCATCGGTAATCTCTTTAGTAGTAAGTTTGCCTTTTACCCTTCCCTGTTCAATTAAATCGGCCACTGCAGGTTTTTTTTCGGTTGCACCCATAAATCACATTCCCATTTCTCCGCTGCCGCCGCGGTCTTTTATGATAGGCGCCACGCGGCAGGAACTATGGCGCCCGTTTCTACTTCCCTTGAGGCGGTTGTCACCGCCTGTTCTTTTTTTGTTTCTGCTGCTCGTAAAACCGCTTGAGCTCCTCTGTCCCGCCATCTTTCAAATCGGCCGGTTTGAGCCGTTCGCGGTTGTCCTTCAGCACCTGTATGGAATCAAGCAATTGCTGCCTGGTATTGTCCATTTCGCGGCTCTTTGCTAAAAGCCCCGATATTTTACCCATTTCTTCCGGTTTTAATTCACTGGCTAAAACAGAAAGGTCGACTTCCCCCGTTTCCTGTCCTTTTTGGACGATAATTGTAAAAACACGCCGGTTAAAGTCGGTGACAAAGTCCTCCGGCGCCAGGGAATTCAGCGCTGTTTTCAGGCCGTCCGGGTTCCGGAGCAGGTAAACCAGGATCTGTTCCTCCGCCATTGCCGCCTTTAAATGGGAGGCCTTTTGCGGGTTGATCCGGTCCTGATAGAGCGCCTTTCCGCTCTGAACCTCGTTCCATTCCCGCTTCTTTGCGGTTCGCACTTCCTTTTTGATTATCCCGCCAACCTGGTCTAGGATTGCGGCCTTAGAAACCCCCGTTTCCTCAGCCAGTTTCCCGGCGTAAACCTCCCGTTCCAGCGGATTTTTAATCCGCGCAAGAACCAATATCCCCTGGCGCAGATAGACGAGTTTTCCTTCATCGGTTTTAATATCGACTTCTTTTTTGATCTTGAGAAGCTCAAAATCCATGGGGTTGTTAGCGCCTTCCAGCAACAACTTGAACCGGGCCGCGCCAAACTTTTTTATGTATTCATCGGGGTCTTTCGCCCCGGTCATCGCAAGGACGCGGGTCGTGATCCCCGCCTGGGAAAGGAGAGCGATTGCACGCTCGCTCGCCCGCTGCCCCGCAACGTCGGAATCGTACGAAATCACGACCTCGTCGGCATACTGAGCCATCAGCCGGGCCTGTTCTTCCGTCAGTGCCGTTCCCAACGTTGCGACAACATTGTGGAACCCCGCCTGGTAAATTGAAATAACGTCCATATAACCTTCGGCCAAAATCAGCTTCCGGTTCTCAATCCGATTCTTTGCAAGGTTTAAAGAAAAAAGGTTCCGGCTCTTCTTAAAAACCGGTGTGTCAGCCGAGTTCAGGTACTTCGGCTTTGAATCGTCCATGACCCTTCCGCCAAAGGCAATGACATTTCCCCGCAGGTCAATAATAGGAAACACGACGCGGTTGCGGAACTGGTCGTAAAACCGCACCCGCCCGTTCCGGTCGCTTCTGGCGACAACGGCGGCGGCAATCATTTCATCCATTGTAAACCCCTTGGACCGAAGATGACCAACCAGATTATCCCATCCCTGAGGGGCAAAGCCCAACCCATAGGTTCTAATGGTCTTTTCACTTAAACCACGCCCGGTCAAATACGCAAGCCCCTCTTTTCCTGCCGGAGAGAGGAGGCAGGCGTGAAAAAAACGGGCTGCTTCCCGGTTGAGTTCAAAAATACGGGTTCGCATTTGATAAGCGCGGTCTTCCCCACCGTCATCCGGGATTTCCATATTGTAGCGGCGGGCAAGGAAACGGACCGCCTCAATATAATCAAGGTTTTCAATCTTCATAATAAAGGTGATAACGTCTCCCCCCGCACCGCAGCCAAAGCAGTAGAACGACTGGGTGTCAGGATAAACAACAAGAGAGGGCGTTTTTTCCGAGTGAAAAGGGCAGAGACATTTCTGGTTCCGACCAGCCCTGCTGATGGAGCAATAACCGGACATAACGTCCTCAATGTCAGCCGTCTGGCGAAGCTGCATAATAAAGCTGTTCGGAATAGCCATTCTCCCCACCTCCTTTCAGGCAAAACAAACATGGAACATATTAGAAATTAATTTTTACACAATAGCCTTCACTTGATAAACGGACAGATCCTCTCATCTGCAATCTGCACAGTTTCCGCATTTTGGCACCAATCATTGTCAATCTGCGCGGTGCGTCCTTATCCAATCCCGGCAGCCTCTTTACCGTATTGTAAAATTGCTAATGCCGTAAACAATACATATCCCCGGCTATCACATGTCTTACCTGCACATACGGCATGAAGTTCTTATTGTGAGCCGCCGGCGAACAACAAGGTTCTCTCAGCCGCCGGAAGCTTTGCTTCCAAACATGCCGTAAGATTTTTACAAACTCACCGGCCAGGAGCGCGGCACAAAAAGCTTTTCAAAAAGTTCCACCGCGTACCCATCGGTCATTCCGGCAATATAGTCACAGACCGCGCGGTCCGCACCTTCCTTCTCTGCAATGCTCCGGTAAAAAGCCGGCAATTCTCCAGGCTGTTTGACAAAGTAACGGTAAAGGGTCTTGACGACCTCTTCCGCTTTTCCTTCTTCTGCCTTTGCAACCGGATTTCTGTAAACCTGCTCAAACATAAAATCCCGAAGCTGGCTGTGCGCATCCCAAACAGCCGGATCCATCCGGATTTCATCTATACTGTTCCGGATGACCGAATGGATGATGGTGGAAATCCGTTCCGACTTTGTCCGCCCCAGAATATAGGTGCACTGGTAGGGAATGTCCTCCACCGCCAGTACTCCAGCGCGCAGGGCGTCTTCAATATCGTGGTTGATATATGCCACTTTGTCCGACAGCTTGACCACACGGCCCTCAAGGGTAGCCGCCACCGCGTTTAAAGAATGACAGGCAATCCCGTTTTTTACTTCGTAGGTCAGGTTAAGCCCCTTTCCGTCCCGTTCAAGCGCATGAACCACCCGCACGCTGTGCAGGGCGTGCTGAAACCCCGCGGGACAAATTTCATTCAAAGCCCGCTCCCCGGCGTGGCCGAAAGGCGTATGGCCCAAGTCATGTCCCAAAGCGATTGCTTCCGTCAAATCCTCGTTGAGCCGGAGGGCCCTGGAGATGGTCCGGGCAATCTGCGCGACTTCAAGGGTATGGGTCAGGCGGGTGCGGTAATGGTCACCCGTCGGAGACAAGAAAACCTGCGTTTTATGCTTTAACCGCCGGAAGGAGTTGCAGTGGATAATCCGGTCGCGGTCCCGGCAGAAGTCGGTGCGGATATCGCAGAGGTGTTCCGGGCGGAGCCTTCCCCTGGAACGGGAAGACAGCACGGCATATGGGCTTAGCATCTGCCGCTCAAATTCCTCCGCTTGTTCCTTAAAAGTCATGGCACACCTCCGCCCAAAAATCATTTCACTAATATATATACCGCTTTCCCGTCTCTATTACTTTATTTTTGACAAAACATGTCTCATTCCATATCGGCATGCCGTTCCTCCAATATAAAAGGGGAGACCTGCCCTGCCGACAGTTCCTGCAGTTCCTTTTCAAAAGAAGGCAGACGGTCCGACCGGATAAGCAAAACCAGCCGTACCTTCTCCCCAAAGCTGCTCTCCTGCACTTGAATATTGTACTGAGGGAAAAGATAGCTCAATTTCCCGTACAGGGAATAATCCACCTCTATCACAAAAGAGGTGCAGGGCACCATGTTAAGGATGCCGCCGGCCGAAACTGCAAGGCTCGCCCCTGTGGAATAAGCCCGGACAAGGCCGCCTGCCCCCAACAACACGCCGCCGAAATACCGGGTGACCACAATACAAGCGTCAACTAGATCATTGCGAAGAAGCACATCCAAAATCGGTACGCCAGCCGTCCCCTGAGGCTCTCCATCATCCGAATACCGTTTGATCTGCCCCTCACGCAGGACATAAGCATAGCAGTTGTGGTTCGCTTCCCGGTTAGCCGCCCGAACTTCTTCTATAAAAGCAACCGCTTCCTCTTCAGTCCGCGCGGGGGCAATATGGCCGATAAACCGGGAACGGCGTTCGACAAATTCTTCTGCTGCCTTTTCTTTTACCGTTTTATACTCCAAAATTCACACCACCCAGAAAAACAAAAGCGGTGAGCCAACGCACACCGCTTTTTGCCGGATTATTTGTCCATGTTGAAACGCTTTTTAAACCGGTCGACACGTCCGCCGGTATCTACCAGTTTCTGTTTACCGGTGTAGAACGGGTGGCATTTCGAACAAATTTCAACCCTAATATCGCCCTTTGTGGAGCGGGTTTCAATTACGTTGCCGCAAGCACAGCGAATGGTCGCAGCTTCGTATTTCGGATGGATTCCCTCTTTCACTTTCAGTCACCTCTTTTTTCACGAGTACGCCCGCCGCCGCACAGAAAATTTGCCCTTTTCCGCGCGCAGGAGCCATCGAGTAACTATAATAACACATTAAAACTAAAAATGCAAGTATTTTTCGTTTCTTATTTTTGCCAAAAACATGTCATGCTAGAAGGCCGCTAAAATCGTCCGCCAGCTTCTGCTGGAGAGCTTTGGCCTCATCCTCGCCCGTTCCGGTCGTTGTATAATAAACCTTGATCTTCGGCTCTGTTCCGGACGGACGAATGATCACGCTCGCCCCTTTTTCCATTTCAAAGACCAATACGTCGGACTTGGGCAGGGTGATCTCTTCCTGCGCTCCGGTAACAAGATCGGTTGTTTTGGAAGCTTTGTAATCCGAAAACTTGAGCACCTTCAGCCCGCCTATTTCTTTGGGGGCGTTTTCACGGGTGCGGGCCATAATTTCGGCCATTTTCTCCATTCCGGCAGCGCCTTCGAACCCAAAGTTGCCGATGCAGTTATAATAGTAGCCGTATTTTTTATAAAGGCCGCGGATAGCGTCCAACAGGCTGATCCCTTTTGATTTGTAGAAAGCGGCCGCTTCACAGATCAGCATCGAGGCGACGACGGCATCTTTGTCACGGACGTAGGTGCCGCTTAAGTAGCCGTAGCTTTCCTCAAAGCCGAACAGGTAACGTTCACTCTCCCCCTTTGCTTCGAGCAGGCCGATCTGCTCTCCAATGTACTTGAACCCGGTCAGTACGTTGCGAAGTTCCACGCCGTATTCTTCTGCAATCCGGTCGGCCAGCTTGGTGCTGACAATGGTCTTGACCGCAATGGGGTTCTTCGGCATGGTGCCGAGAGCTTTGCGTTCGCCGCAGATGTATTCAAGGAGCAGCGCACCAACTTCGTTTCCGGTGATCAGCACATATTCGCCGTTTTCATCCGGAACCGCAATCCCCATCCGGTCGGCATCCGGGTCTGTCGCCAGCAAAAGGTCTGGCTTCACCACGGCACAGTCGCGCAGACCGAGAGTCAGCGCCTCTTTGATTTCAGGATTCGGGAAAGGACAGGTGGGGAACTCACCGTCCGGCAGCTCCTGCTCTTTGACAACATGAACGTCCTTGACGCCAATCCGGTCCAGGATCTTCCGGACGGGCTTGTTGCCTGCGCCGTTGAGAGGGGTATAGACTACCCGGAGCCCCGCCCCCGGAATCAGCTCCGGATGGATGCTCTGTGCCTGTACACAGTCAAGATATTTTTCAAGCACCGCGTCCGGGATGTACTCTACGTTCCCAGCCTCAACAGCCGCGTGAAAATCCACCAAACGGATATCGGTAAACAGGTCGAGCTTGTTGATCCGCTCCAGAACCGCATCGGCGGCCTCGTTGGTCATCTGGCAGCCGTCCGGCCCATAGACCTTGTAGCCGTTGTATTTGGCGGGGTTGTGGCTGGCCGTCACCATAATGCCCGCGTCGCACTTAAGTTCGCGGGTGGCAAAAGACAGACAAGGAACAGGATGAAGCTCTTTGTAAAGGTGGACATGAATGCCGTTTGCAGCAAGCACCCGCGCCGCCTCTTTTGCAAATACATCCGATTTGATGCGGCTGTCATAGCTGATGGCAACCGAAGGTTCCTTAAATGCGGAATTGAGATATTCCGCAAGACCCTGGGTCGCGCGCCGGACGGTATAAATATTCATCCGGTTGGTGCCGGCGCCGATGACGCCGCGCAGCCCGGCAGTCCCAAATTCAAGGTCACGGTAAAAACGGTCTTTAATCGCCTCGTCATCCCCGTTAATTGCCGCGAGCTCCTCTGCAAGGTCGTTGTCCTCCAAAGACTGCTCAAGCCAATGTTTGTACTTCAGGTATTCAGACATAACAGTTCCCCCATCCTATTTATTAAATAGCCGCTCCTTACGGCGTTACATATTCCTCAAGTTTCAGCGTGTCCAACGCTTTTTCCGCCGCTTCAGCCATGGAGGCGTCAGTGAACACGGGCAGTACCCGCGCCGCGCCGGTAACCTTTGAACGGTAGGCCCCCATAATCTGGCTGACGGCCTTCTGGGGATCAGAGAAATTCACAGAGGTCTCTCCGATCGTAAGGCTTGCGCCAAAGGTGGCAAAATCAAGCTCCGGCGCCACGTTTTTGACATTGAAACCGGACGGATCCCCTCCAAACCAGGATTCATTCAGGCCGAAAGCGGCAGAAACCGGATACGAAATAAAGACCGTAGCACCTTTTTCTTCCGCCTCTGTTTCACAGCGTGCAATAAAGTTATTCAGCGCCTGCTGCTGGGTGACGCCTTCCGCCTCGCTCCCCATATTGGCGGAGGAGAAAACGCGGACCTCCGGGAATTCCACTTTATGCCATATAATGGTGTCGAACCCTTTTGAGACAAGCTCATTTTGCAGGGCGATCAAATAATCACAGGCCACTTTTTTATAAGGGTTGAGCCACGGCTTACCGCCGTTATCAACGGCGTTATCCCACCAGGCAGAGTTGCTGTTTTCATACAGGTAACCGTTGTTGCGGGCAGCATTCGGCGCGGTTTTATCCATAAATGCGCTAAGTTTTGCAACCGGTTTGAACCCAGCTTCCTTAATCGTTTCCACAACCTGGTCAATTTCCACCGCGTCATCAGATACTGCGCCGTATTCCTCTGCCTGTACAACAGATGAACGGTACCAAAGGGTTCCCGCCGTGTCCTTAAGTTCCAGCACAACCGCATTTGCGCCTTTAGCCTTGGCCGAAGACAGGAAAGAAGAGAGAGCGGACGGGTTCTTTGCCGTTTCGACCGGCAGGTTCACCGCCTGGAGCGTTTCATCTTCCGCCTGGGCGCCACCCGAAGAATCCTCCGATGAACTGCTGTCCACACTTACAATTGAACTGGAATCATCGGAAGGAGGAGTCGGCTCAATCCGCCCGTTGATAAAATCCAGAAAAGGGCCCGCCACGCTGTAGCCGACAAAAACAACCGCCGCAATAATGACAACAAATCCTGTAATTTTCAAAACCTTCGTCCGGGTGCTCCCCCGGCTCCGGTAAATCTTGTTATAACGCTTTATTTTTCTTGGCTTATTTCTCATCGGAACACCATCCTAACCTCTTTTATCCGTCTTTCTCCAAGCGGTCAATAGGGCAGTTGATGCCCCACAAGGCCATAAAAAGCCAGCGACAGCAGCCCAATATAAATTAAGAGTACGGGAAAACCACGGAAAGCTCTGGGAATTGCGACGCTGTACAGGTAATTATACGCGACCGAAATAAAGAAGGTTGCCAGCGTAAAACCAATTCCCGCTCCCAACCCAAACCCGATTGAAGAGCCAAGGGTCATCTGCTCACCCGCCACCAAGAGGAGTGTGCCCAAAACCACGCAGTTAAACGCACTGATGTGAATCATCGGCTTGACTTTACTCTTCAACCGCTCCGGGAAATAGCCACAGACAACCAGAGCCAAAAGGTAAACTACGCTGATAGCCGCCACATAGATAAGCGGGCGGTAATACTGGGCATTTGGAAATTCCTTAATTACAGGTTCCAGCAGGAACGTGACAATTCCCGCAAGAACCGTGATCACCGTCAAAATAGAGCCAAAGAGAAGAAGGCTGTTTTTCTTGCGGATAATCACAAGCGCCGTACTGGTGCCCAGCGCCCTGGAAAAGATCATATTTTCAACTAAAAGCATAACCAAAGACATGGTGAAGCAATTAGACAAAAACATTCCAACTGTATTTTCAAAATCATTCATCCGCCGCCACTCCCTTCTGCAGAGAAGCCTGCGTTTTCTTCGGCTTTATAGCAGGCGCCGGAACGGTTTGATAGCCAAAAGGCTGTGTGCCGTCGGACAAATCCAGAATATCATCCTTGTCCATAGGTATTAAATAATTCCTGTATTTATGCAAAAGCGCTGCCAAAAAACCCACAATAATAAACCCGGAAAACGGGAGCAGGACCCCCATAATGGGATTTTCCACAAAAGCGAGCTGATTCCCCCAAAGCGTCCCATTACCCCAAACCTCACGCACCGCCCCGACTACGCAGATTACCGCCCAGAAACCGAGAATGTGAAAGAACAAATCGAGCGCCATCCGGGGCTTTGTCTCTTTGTGAAAACGCGACTCACTTCGCCATACAATCAGCGAGTTTGTAATCATCAGCGGCAAAAATACGCCGAGCTGGTAACTGGTCCCGGGAAACCACAGGTCTATGAGCATCGCCGTTGGGATATACAGTGCCCCCGCAAAGAGCACCGCTATGATAACGCGGAGGGAGTGGGGTATATTTTTCGGAATAAACGACGTGACAAAAACTGTAAAAAATGTGAGGACGCTGAACGCGAGCGCGAGCGCAACGCCGTTTTTCAGACTGCTGCTGACCACCACAACGGGCGCTACAACCAGCCCTTTTTCCAACACGGTATTTTTTAAAAGGAACCCGTCGATAGTATCAAAAACACTTTTATGTTCCCTATAAAAACGGTTATTCATCCGCCGCCACCTCCGGAGTTAATTCTTCCAGCCGGTTTTTCTCCCCGTTGGGGGATTCCGCCGCGGTTTTTGCCCGGTAACGGGCAACAATCCTCGCACCGGCGCGGTCAAAGGACGGCGCCAGCGCATTTGCAATCAGCAGCGGGAAAACAACGCTCACTTCGCTGACGGCGAGGTAGCGTACAGCCATGGTGCCAAGGCCGATTATCAGGCCGTACAGCACCTGCCCCCAACCGCTCTTAGGCGAAGTAACCGGGTCGGACGCCATAAAGACGACTGCAAAAACAAAAATACCGCTGACCAGCTCATATACAACTGAATGGAAACCATCAACACCCGTTCTGGGAAACAGGAATGCAACAACCGAGAAAGACAGCCCGGCGCTTAAAACAATCCGCCAGGCAATGGTTTTGCGGACCACAAGATAGAGCGCGCAGGCGGCGATCACCAAAATCGCCGTCGCGCCAATTGGCCCCGAATAGTTGATGAGAAGCGTGTTCATTGTGTTGATCGCGGGACTGCCGCCTGCATGGAGTACCGCCCCGGGGGAAGTTTGCAGCGGCGCTGTTACCGGGTCAAACCAAGATACCAGCGTATAAGGAGCCGGGTATTGAAAGAGCAGTGACGGAAAACTGATAGCGGCAAAAGCAAGCCCCGCAGCCGCAGGATTGAAAACGTTTTTTCCGTTTCCTCCAAAGGGAAATTTAGCTACAACAATCGCAATCAACATACCGTAAACAGAAACCCAGTAAGGAGTTGCCGCCGAAAGGCAGAGTGTAAAAACCACTGCGGTCAGAACCGGTTCTAAAGAGAGGCGTTCTCCCTTCTTTTTCCCCAGAAACCGCATACAGAAATACTCAAATATCACAGCGATCAGCACCGTGAACGCTATCATAAACAGCACCCGAAGGCCATACAAATATATTGACATTGCAAGCACCGCAAACAATGTGAGCAGCAGATCCGTTTTCTGTGATTTTGAAGCTTTATACAGCACGGTCAATGAACCTCCTTTCACTGGATTACATATGATGGATTATAGCAAAATTCTTTTTGCCGGAAAACATGTCGGCGGCATCGCCCTCCGGCTTTATTAAAATGCGGCTGAAACCGCGGAACGCCTTGCAGCACAAACAAGGAAAGGCCGCAGCCGTATGAAGGCTACTCCATCCGCACCGCCCGCCGCAGGCGAAAAGAAAAACAACACCGGTACGGCGGCCGCCCGCCGCCGACCCATAATGGAGCTGAACGCCTTGAAAATAGAGCTTGTAGACCAGAAAACGGTTAAGATAACCCTGGATGAAAACGACTTGGATGAAATGGCGCTTTCCTTTCACGACGAAGACGGCGCCACTTCAGAAACAAAACGCGCGGTCCTGAGCCTGATTACCAAAATCAAAGAGGAAACCGAACTTGACCTGACGGGAGGAAAGCTTTTTATTGAGGCTTTTCCCGACGCAAACGGCGGCTGTGTTCTCTACGTAAATGTTATAGACCGAAACCGCAGCGGCCTTCACGCAAAAAAAACAAACATGGAATTTAACAGTCCGCTCATCTTCCGCTTTAAAGATTTAAAAAACCTGCTCGGTGCCTGCGAGCGCCTGTTCGGCCAATACAGCCACCTGATCCGCAAAAGCAGCCTTTACCTGCTCGACCAGGAGTACTTCCTCACCCTGTACTCCTACCTGAGGACAGACGACAAGCTGATAAAACTGCTGAGTGAATATGGAAAATATTTTGGGAAAGGAGACGTGAAACTTTCCTTTATCAAGGAACACGCCCGCTGTATCATTGAAGATGCGGCGGTTGAAACCCTTGTGGACTGCGTTTGTTAGCCGCGGAGGGAGGCTACCGCTTTTCCCGCGTCGCTATTGCGGAAAAGGTAAGACCCGGCTACCATAACGTTGGCGCCTGCCTCTGCTGCCAGACGGGCCGTTTCCCCATTAATTCCGCCGTCCACCTGAATGTCCAGCGGCATTTTACGTTCCGCCGCATATTCACGGACGGCGTGGATTTTAGGGAGCATATCCGCCATAAAGCTCTGCCCGCCAAACCCCGGTTCCACCGTCATGACAAGCAGCATATCAATTTTATCGAGCAGCGGCAGAGCCGCCGAAACAGGTGTGGCCGGACGGATAGAAACACCTACCTTTTTCCCCGCAGCACGAATTTTTTCAATAACCTTTTCAGGTTCAGATTGGCTTTCCAGATGAAAAGTAATCCCGTCTGCCCCAGCGGCCGCAAACCGCTCAACGTAAGCAAAAGGGTTGCAAATCATTAAATGGACATCGAAAAAAAGGGTTGTCGCCTTTCGAATGCTCTTTACCACCGGAAGCCCAAATGAAATATTGGGAACGAAAACGCCATCCATCACGTCGATGTGAAGCATATCCGCTCCCGCCTTCTCCATTCTGGCAATTTCCTCGCCCAGGTTTGAAAAATCCGCTGCCAGAATTGAGGGTGAAACCACAATTTCCATAATTCCTCCGAAGCCACCGCCACCGGCAGCGGCCTTTCTGCGCCTTTGCGCATAAGTATACAATTTTATTTTAGTATACTTTTATTCATTCGTCAATAAAACTCGGCAGGACAAGCCGGGAAGAAGGATAAATTTTTTGTAAATTTACATTTGCCATGGAAATTTGGCCAAAATTTGTTTGACAATTTTATGTAGTGTTATATACTTAATAGTATTAAAACAGACTTAACATTAAACGACGCAGGAGGTACACTATGCAGCAGAAATCATTTGAAAAAATGGGGATTGAAGTCTCCCGCCTAGGATTTGGATGTATGCGTTTCCCCACAAAGGCCGACGGTAAAATTGACCGCGAAAAGTCCCTGGAACTGATCGACTACGCATACCGCCACGGCGTAAATTATTTTGATACCGCCTACCGCTATCATGAAGGTGAATCGGAGGAATTCGTAAAGGAATCTCTTTCCCGCTATCCCCGTGAATCCTATTATCTTGCAACCAAGTTTCCAATTGGCTTTATGCCTGAGGTTTCTGAAGCCGCCGTCGACAAAATTTTTGACGAGCAGCTTGAAAAAACGGGGGCCGGTTATTTTGATTTTTACCTGGTACATGCCCTGAGCGCACCGAACTTCAAACGGATGAAGGAACTGAAAGTACTGGAAAAACTGGAAAAAAGAAAAGCAGCGGGGCAGATTAAGCATTTGGGCTTCTCGTTCCACGACACGCCGGAAGTCCTCAAGGAAATTGTGGATTATTATGACGGCTGGGAGTTCTGCCAGATTCAGCTTAATTATCTTGACTGGACTTATCAGGACGCAAAAAGCCAGTATGATATTCTGACGAAAAAGGGGATTCCCGTTATTGTCATGGAGCCGGTCCGCGGCGGGGCTTTTGCCGATCTTGGGAAAGAATCCAACGAGCTGCTGAAGGCGGCACGGCCGAACGATTCGATCGCTTCCTGGGCAATGCGGTACTGCGGCTCCCTTGACAATGTCCACATCATCCTCAGCGGGATGACCGAAATGGAGCAGGTGGTGGACAACGTCAAGACCTTTGAAAATTTTGAACCGTTTACCGAAAAGGACTATGAGCTGATTGACGAGGTTCTGAAAATCAGGGAAAAAACCCGCACCATCCCCTGTACTTCCTGCCGATACTGTGTGGAGTACTGCCCGCAGAATCTTGATATTCCCGAGCTGTTCTCAATGTACAACCGCTACATGATCACCGGTTCTACATATGGTTTAAACGAAGATGTTTCCTCTTGCGAAGAGGATCGTCTCCCCGCCAGCTGCATCGGCTGCGGCGCCTGCGCGGAGCACTGCCCGCAGAAGATTGAAATCCCGAGCCGGATGGGGGATATTGACCAGGCGATTAAAGCGCTGTAAAGGGCGGTTTCAAAACCTTCTCCTGGCAACAGGGGAAGGTTTCCCTCTGCCCCAATATTGAAACAAGGATTGGATGCCAAACATGGAAATAGCAATGATTGTGCTTTACCAGGCCGTTGTCATGTTCATCATGATTGTGGTCGGGTATGTTTGCTACAGAATTCACCTGATCTCCCCCACCACCAATATACAGATGTCCAATCTGCTTCTTCTGGTGGTCAACCCCTGTATCATCTTTATCTCATTCCAAACCGATTTTGACACCCGGCTGGTGACAGGGCTTCTTACATCTATTGGCCTATCGCTTGTCTCAATCGTCCTCATGCAGGTGCTAACCCGGCTTGTCCTCAAAAAAAGCCCCGAAGGCCAGTACAAAGTCGAACGATTCGGCTGTATTTACACAAACTGCGGCTTTTTCGCAACACCTCTGGTTTTTGCTATGTTCGGCAGCGAGGGCGTTTTGTATATCACGGCCTACATCGCCATGACGAATTTCTTCATGTGGACCCAGGGCATTGGGGTTTTTACCGGAAAGATGAAATTCAAACAGCTTGTCAACTGTCTGAAGGCGCCGACCATCATTGCAATTTTCCTGGGGGTGGCCTTTTTCTTCCTCCATATCCGGATTCCGGATTTCCTTTACGACCCGATCAATTTTATCGGGAGCATGAACTCCCCCCTGGCCATGATTATTGCGGGGGCGTTCATTGCCCAGACGAACGTCGTCAAGGCGTTTACTAAGCTGCGGCTTTACTACGCCAGCGCCATCCGGCTTTTGGTGATTCCAGTCATCTGCATCATCCTTTTCGCTCTGCTGCCTATTGATCGGACCGTAGCTTTGACAATTTTGGTAGGCGCGTCCGCACCCTGCGCTGTTTCCATCATGATGTTCGCGGCAAAGTATGAATGCGATGAACACTACGCGGCAGAGCTGTTCAGCGTCTGCACACTCATCAGTATTGTCACTATTCCGCTGATGTGTTTTCTTTACGAATGGTTCAGCGGCCTAACGTCCGCCGTTTTGTCATACTGAACCCGGAAGTGAACAAAGGCCGCCGGGATTCCAGCGGCCTGTTCTATAAAAAGCAGGCAAGTGCAGCAAATTAATGCGGCTGCGCGGGGAAGCTCTTCATAAGGACGGATTTTCCGTCACTCCCTGCCGCTCGCCCGCTGGTTTTCCTGCTTAACCCATAGTATGCAGCGGGGCGTAAAAAAGCAACAGGACATTCTGCCTGTCCGGAGCCCGAAACGCCCTTGACGGCTTGCAAAAATAAACTTCTAACCGTAAGGGCGGGAGGGGATGTAATCCCCTCCCGCCCTTTTTGTGGACTTCAGTAAGGCGTTCAGGCAATCCATCCGTTTTCAGGGCGGGGAGACAACGGTTCCGGCCGGTAAAGCGTTACGGAGCGCAGAACATCGGAAAACGCCAGGAGGCGGCAGTAAAGCTGCTTGTCGGGCGGCGCTGCCGCCTTTCCCATAAAAAACGGAGGAGGGATTTCTCCCACCTCCGTTTTTCCATTGCTATCAACCGCTAACTGTCGACTGGGCAGCCTGAAGCCCCCTGTCCTCCTGAAGTTTGAGCGTCACGGTAAAACTGCGCCCGGCGCTTCCGGACGTTTGCCTGTAAACATCCAGCGCAATTGTTTCGTTCGCCTTTTTCGTTTGAAGAATCGCCGAAAGATCACTGAACGCGGTCATCTGGGTCCCGTCCACCTTGGTGATGATATCCCCAATCTGAAGCCCTTTGGCCACCGCATCAGAAGTCGACTCTATTGACACAATCCGCAGCCCCTGTGGAATGCCGTACATTTTAGCAAGCACTTCATCAATTGGGGTCACAGTAATGCCAATTTTCACCCGGTCTTTGACATAGCCGTAATTGAGAAGGTCGTCTATAATCGGTTTCGCCTCGTTGATTGAAATAGAGAAACCGATTCCCTCAAATCCTGTTGCAACAATTTTAGAAGAGTTGATTCCCACAACCTGTCCGTAAATATTTACCAGCGCTCCGCCTGAGTTGCCGGGGTTAATCGCCGCGTCAGTTTGAATGCAAGCGAGGGTATATCCCGAATCGGTCGCGGAAGTCACAAGCCGGTTGGTGGCCGATACAATCCCCTGTGTTACACTGCCTGCATATTTGATGCCGCCCGGATTCCCGATGGCGACAACCGTTTCACCGGTCACCAGTTTCGTTGAATCGCCAAACTGGGCGGCTGTGAGGTTATCCTTTTGTATTTTGATGACGGCAAGGTCGGTTCTTACATCAGCTCCAATAACCGCAGCTTCAAACTCATCACCGTTTTCCAAAACAACTTTGATTGCATCAGCCCCGTCGATTACATGTTCGTTCGTGATGATATATCCATCCGAAGTCATGACAATCCCGGATCCTTCGCTCGCCGCTTTTAATCCGCTTTCCTTGGTATAGGTGATAATCCCGACCACCGAGGGCTTCACTTTTGACGCAATTTGGGGAATGGTGAGAGGACCGTCAGTCACTGTTAATGCATTGCTGCTGTCCGGCGTCTGGCCGATAACCAAGCTGGGAGTATCGTCCCGCGGGGCAGAGGAGTTCTCAGAGGCCGACGAACCCTGCGTCAAGGTATTCCCGGCCTTCCAATCATTTACCAGAACAAAAGCAAAGGCGCCAAGAGTTACCACTAATACACAACTGACGACAATTGAAAAAATTTTCAAGCCCTTGTTCTTACCGGGATCTCCGGGCTCCTTTGACCCTTTCGGCCGTTTTTCCCGCTTTTGTTTTTTCGGGCGCGGAGGTTCTACCGCATTCCAGCTGAATTCCGCCGGACGGAACGGCTGTTCGGCAGACGGCTTGGAATCCGGCAGATTCTCAGCCGGATCTATCTGCTCCTCCGGCCCGCTGTGAGAACTCATATTTTCATATTCCCGCTCCGGGCCGCCGGAAACAGGAGACTGCGCTTCTTCGTTTCTATCTTCGCGGTTCAGCGGATCATACTCATCAAAATTCATTCTGACTCACCCATTCTATCAACCATTTAAATCCAGGAAGGATTTACAGTAAAAGTATATCCAAAAACCGGGCGTTAACCCTGTTTTTCTTCCAGCTTTCCACTTTTTTTCAGCGTCTTTGACATCCTGCCGGTCGGAATATAAAACTCAAATTCACAGTACTCACCCTCGACCGAGCGGACGACAATTTCCCCGCCGTGTAGGCTAATAATGGAGCGGACAATGTAAAGCCCAAGCCCCACCCCGTTTTTATCAAGTCCCCTGGATTTATCACTTTTATAAAAACGTTCAAAAACGTGCCGAACTTCCTCTTTGGAAAGGCCCGCGCCGCTGTTGCGGATGCACACGTAAGTCCTCCCGGCTTCCGTGCGGAAATAAAAAGAAATGGTACCGTTCTGGTCCACAAATTTTACGGCATTTTCAACCAAATTGTACACCACTTGATGGATTAAATCCTTATCTGCCTCTACAATTACCTTATCCCGGTCCAAGCCCTCAATACTAACGCCTTTTGACTCAATGACCGACTCAAAGCTGAAGAGGGTCTGCAAAACGACGTCAAGCAGGTCAAAGTTCACCTTGGTTATTTTGACTTCTCCGCTTTCAATCCGCGACATATTGAGCATTGCGCGGACCAGCCGCGACAGGCGCTTGACCTCATCCGAGACAATGGACAGGTATTCCCGTTCCTTTTCCTTAGGGATAGTCCCATCGAGCACCCCGTCGACAAAGCCAGCAATAGTGGTCATTGGTGTCCGGAGCTCATGGGATACATTTGCAACAAAACTCCGCCTGGTCGACTCAATGACTGACAGCGACTGCGCCATGTTGTTTAACGCCAATGCAAGCTCAGCAATTTCATCCTCACCTCGCACCTCAAGGCGCTCCGAAAAATCCCCGCTACCAAATTTTTTAGCCGCAAAAGCCATACGCCGGAGCGGTTTTACCATTTGCAGCGTAATAAAATAGAATACGATAAACGACAAAAAAATAACAAAGACAGAGGAAACACTGAACATTTGCAGAACTTGCAGCAGGAAATCCATCATTGCCGTAGCGGGGGTAGAGGCAAACAGGTAGCCAATTAATACTCCGTTGTCCAGCCTGACGGGCAGCCCATAAGTATAGTATTGGGAATCATAAATACCGCCCAGCGTTCCTACTTCAAAATACTCGCCCGCCTGCTGCATCCGGTTCAGAATTTTGTCCGGTACGCTGTAAGCGGCAAAACCGCTCAGCCCGTCCCCATCTTCACCCAGTTCCAAGCCGTTTACCATAGTATTGGCATTTCCCGCACTGTCTACCAGAATGATCTGAGCGTCGATTGCGCCGGCAAGAATTCTATAAGTATTTTGAACAGAGGATGCGATCCTGACCGTCGCTGTTTCATCGTCATAACTGCTGTTGTTCAGCGTAAAGGCCACAGCACTGGTTGTATTCGTTTTTAAAAGGTCGTATTTGTCAGTTTTAAAATACTGAGCCGCCACCAGCATCATAATCGCCCCCAGCAGGGTGAGCGAAATGATAACCACCGCAGAACAGATAGCAAAATATTTTGTAAACAGGCTTTTACGCATCAAACCCCTCCAAAGGGCATTGCTTTTGTGAAGCCGCGCACAGCGTTACTCCACCACTTCAAATTTATACCCAACACCCCAGACCGTTTTAAGCGACCATTTGTCTGACACGCCTTCTAATTTTTCACGAAGCCGCTTGACATGAACGTCTATGGTTCTGGAGTCGCCATAATATTCGAACCCCCAGACCTCATCCAGCAGCTGGTCGCGGGTATAAACCCGGTTCGGGTTGGATGCCAGGTGGAACAAGAGCTCCAATTCCTTTGGCGGCGTATCAACAACTTTTCCATCTACCTTGAGCTCATACCGGGTCATGTTCACACTCAGCTTGTCATAGTTGACTTCTTTATGTTCAACTGCCGGAGCCGCATTCCCAATCCGCCGCAAAACCGCCTTCACCCGGGCAATAACCTCTTTCGTGTCAAACGGCTTGACGACGTAGTCGTCCGCGCCAAGCTCAAGGCCGAGCACCTTGTCAAAGGTTTCGCCTTTGGCGGTCAGCATAATAATAGGCACGTTTGAAGTCTTGCGGATTTCACGGCAGACCTGCCAACCGTCCAGCGTTGGAAGCATGATGTCAAGCAGAATCAAATCTGGTTTGATTGCATTGAACTTCGCAATTGCCTCTTCCCCCTCGTTCGAAATCGCAACGGTGTAGCCCTCTTTTTCCAGGTAGAGCCGGAGCAGTTCGCAAATGTTTTTATCGTCGTCCACAACCAAAATTTTTCCGATAGACATACCCAATACCTCCTATGCTTTCTGTTTTCCATTTCCTTTATTATAGCCCGTTTTTCCACAGGACGCAACGCCGGGGAAAACGCCGAATTAACAGGAATACGCCGTTAGGGCGAATCTATTTTTATTATAACCGATACACCTTTGCAAAAGTGAATAAAATATAAACCTTTTGACAACGGGCTTTAAAAAAACAGCGTCCCTTTGGCCTCAGAGCCGCAGCGCAGTCAGTTTGCATGATTTGCCGGGGCCCTTTTTGTACAGAACCGTAAAATCTTTGAAAAAGCTCCCCTTTTTCCACACTTCGTGCTATACTGAAAGCAAATCTTAAAAAGAACCATCCAAACACGAACCAAGGAGGAACCACACGATGAACGAAGTACGGATTGGTATTGTAGGAATCTCCAATATGGGGCTACAGCACGCGCGTTATATTGTCCGCGGCGAAATTGAGGGTGCCCGGCTGACCGCCGTCTGCGCCACCCGGCAGGCCACAATAGACAGTGCAAAAAAAGAGCTGCCGGAAGACGTGGCCGGTTTTACCGATTATGACGCGTTCCTGCACAGCGGCTTGATCGACGCGGTTATGATCGTCACCCCGCATTATTCCCATCCCGAACTTACGATCAAAGCTTTTGAGGCCGGGCTTCATGTTCTGGTTGAAAAACCGGCGGGCGTTTATACAAAACAAGTCCTCCCGATGAACGAAGCTGCGGAAAAAAGCGGCAAGGTTTACTCCATTATGTACCAGGAGCGGGCAAACCCGGTGTTTGTAAAGCTTCGTGAAATGATAAAAAACGGCAAGCTGGGCCGAATCCACCGGATTATCTGGATTGAAACCACCTGTTACCGGAACGATTACTATTATACCAGCACCCCCTGGCGGGGCACCTATGCCACCGACGGCGGCGGCGTGCTGCTCAACCAAGCCATCCACCAGCTTGACACATGGCAGTGGCTGTTCGGGATGCCGCAGTCGGTCCAGGCGTTCTGTGAGTTCGGAAAATACCACCCCATCGAGGTGGAAGACGAAGCGGTCGCCCATATGCGATATCCGGACGGGGCCATCGGTACCTTTATTGCCTCAACAGGGGACGCACCGGGAACCAACCGGCTCGAAATTACTTGCGACAACGGAAAGGTGATTGTGGAAGGGCGGAAGCTGACGTTCCATAAGCTTGAAATTCCAGAACCGGAATACAATAAAACCAGCACCGAGGCATTTGGTCACCTCAAATCGGTCGTCACTACGGTGGAATACCCGCCGCGCGAAGGATTTCTCCACCCGGAGGTCACGCAGAATTTTGCAGACGCCATCCTGTACGGCGCGGAGAACAAATGGGATGGCCGCAGCGGGCTGAACAGCCTGGAACTGGCTAACGCAATGGTTCTTTCTTCCTGGGAGGGGAACAGCGTCATCCCTCTGCCGATGGACGCGGAACGGTATTACAGCCTTCTGGAAGAGAAGATTGGAAAGGAATAAAAACGTAGAAAAGCAGGCCCATTAAAGGGCCTGCTTTTTTAATTAACCGGAATTGTCGCTGAACCGTATTGGATCGAGGCAATCTCAGCAGGATCGATCGGATACGGGAACATTAAAACAATCATACAGGTATCGACCGTATCTGTTGCCATATACCGGTGTGCATATTTTACATCTCCGCCAATTTGTGTACCATCTCTCAAGACTGTGATCGGCAAATAAGCCGCCTCTTTTTCCTTTGACCCCGGTTTTTCAGAAAGTTCTATCCAAAGCGCAAGTTCGGTATCCGACGCTCTGTAACTTAAAAGGGTCTGTGTTTCATTAAGCTGGATTGGTTCTTTACAAACACAGTCAATTGCATTCTCAGCCTGTTTGCTTTCTAACGGCCACTCAATTGTCCATGTTCCTTTTGTATCAACCCTGTTACCAGCACCATCAAGATAACTAATGTTATCAATGGAAAACCCTTCAACCCCCAACGAATAATTTGCGTTGACCAGATGATACGAGTGTGTCGTGCTGAAAAGCCAGACCGGGATGACCCCATCGTTTGGGTCATTATCTTCCCGCGGAAGAATATTACCGCTGCGCCCGCCGGTAAACACAGAAACACTATTATCATCTACAGTCGGGGTAAAATAATCTTCTTTTTGCATGAGACCTTCGTATCCCGCCGATGGAGATTCAAAAGAAAAAAGCGGAAACCAATCATTACTATTCTCCCACTCAACCGCCTCACTTGCTTTTGCTCCCGAATGCGGTGTAATCACATCCAACTCCGCAATTGTGACGTTGCCTTGAACAAAAACACGCCCAACTTTGATTGTGATTCCTCCAGAGGTGGATTCTGTGCCAATAACAGAACAATTTTGCAGGTATTTCTCTGCAACAAGCCCTTCCAGCCCAAAACCACCCGATAAACCAATCTGTCCATCTCCCGGCTTCCATGTGTTAAGCATTGGCGCAATTGTCGCCGCTCCAACGGTTATTCCTCCAATTAGCAATGCTGCGGCCGCTATAAGAATCATCAACCTTTTTGATTTCCTGTGCCGTTTTGATTTGCTTTTCCCCTCTTTTTTCGCACGAACCTGCTCAAAGAGCTTCTTTGCCTCCCGTTCGGTCAGAGGCGCCTCGCTTAATAATTCCTGGCTTTCCAATCCTGAATAAAGCTCTTCTTCCTCGATCCGGGTGATGATTTCATCCAATTTCCTCATAATCCAGTCCCCCTTCCCTCAAAACCGCCTCCAGGTCTTGTTTTCTGCGTGATAAAATGTTCTCTACCTTTTTCGGGGTGAGGCTCAATCGCTCCGCAATTTCTTTCACCTTGAAAAAATAGAAATACCGGAGCAGGAAAACGGTGCGGTCGGGTTCTCTCATCGCCTCTACCGCCTGGTGGACTAAATTCTCGTCCTCTCTCCTTGCAATTTCGTCTCCACCGCAGTCCCGTTCCACGATGCAGACCTCTTCCAGAGGCAAAACCGGCTCTTTCCGGAGCTTTCGTCTATGTGCAAGGGCAGTTGTCCGCGCGATTCCATAACAGTAGCTCCTGAAGCTGGAGCCCAGTTCCGGGTCAAACCGCTCTGCCGCCTGCCAAATGCCGACAAAACACTCTGAAACTGCGTCTTCCACTTCCGCGCTGCCGCAATCCGCCAGGATATTGCGGCAGATCGTCCGCACCGGGTTTCCATAAAGCTGGATCGCAAGAATCATTCCCCGTTCCGGTTCCTTTTGGATCAGGCGCGGCAATTCCCGCTCGTCGATCTCTCTTTTCATCTTCCCCCTCCTCCTTTCCGGGCCCTTCACCTATCTATTGTTCCAAACTGAACTTTTCCCCTCACATTTTTTAAAAATTGGGAAAGAAAAAGTCCCGCGAAAAACGCGGGGCTTTTTCTCCTGGTTACTGTGTGAGCTTTGTAATAAGATCCTGCATCAACTCATCACGTTTAATACGATAAACGAAACAATAGGTATGTTTTAACGGCTTTTCTTCATACCAGCCGTTATAATCTGGAAGAAAGAGCGGTTCCTTTTTCCATTCCATAAAACAATCGCCATGGTTTAAAAGCCACCCAATCGCTGTTACATCCCAAATTACGCGCGACCACGGCTTTCCGGAAGCATAGCTCTCTGCTTCTTCAATCGTGTTTCTTGCAAGATAATCCGCCAATGGATTTTTGCCAAGCAGCCAATACTCCAACTCTGGTTTCGAGATACGGAACTCACTTACAACACCAAACCCCGGAACCTGAACAAAACGGACTCCGCTTCCCATTACAACCCGAATTGCTGCAACATCCTGCTGCATATTAAAATCGTAGGACGTTTTGTAATGCTTCGCATGGCCGCCCAGCCAAACCACTACAATCCGATCTTTGATCTCCGGGTTAAGAAGCAGTGCCGAAGCAACGTTGGTAATCGCACCGATTGCCGCCACGTAAAGGGGGTACTCCGGCGTATACTGCATCGCACGCGCCGCAAGATCTTCCGCCGCCGGAGAACGGACTGGGGTTTCCTCATTTTCCAGATAGCGTTCCGATCCCTTGAATATCGGATATGACTCCCCAGCAAGGCGAAGGAGTTTTAAAATTTCATCATAGCTTTTCTCCATGCCATCTTTTGGTCCGCTAGATTTTTCGTTTGTAAAGGGCGCCGCATAAAAAGCGCATGGGTTAAGCCTGTCGTTTGAACGGATTAAATAAGCGATTGCATATTGATCATCAATTTCATTAAAAGCATCGGTATCTAATACAACATCTTTGACGCCGTCAATATCGAAGTTTTCCTGCATGGCCAATTCCCCTTTCTTTTTCAAGTATATCTAGCTTTTTAGTTTATCCCAGTCATTAGACCTTGTCAAGAAGGCAGGCTACAATATAAAAAAGGCTCCGCAAAATTGCGGAGCCTTTTTTCTTGACTTTTCCGATTAATACATGCCGCCCATGCCGCCTGCCGGAGCAACCGGAGCCGGATTTTCTTCCGGATGATCAGCAACCAAGCTCTCAGTAGTCAGAACCATAGCTGCAACAGAAGCAGCGTTTTGCAGCGCGCTTCTGGTGACCTTAGTCGGGTCGACAATACCCTGGGCCATCATGTCGCAGTAAGTCTCGGTCGCAAAGTCATAGCCGTAGCCAACCTTGCCGGACTCAATAATTTTATCAACGATAACAGAGCCTTCCAGACCGGCGTTGGCAGCGATCTGGCGGACCGGCTCCTCAAGCGCTTTGAGGACAATTCTCATACCCGTTCTCTCGTCGCCGGAAGCATCGGCAATCAGGGCTTTTACCGCCGGAATCGCATTGATCAGGGCAATACCGCCGCCCGCAACAACGCCTTCCTCAACAGCCGCTTTGGTCGCGGAAAGGGCGTCTTCCATCCGGAGTTTCTTTTCTTTCATCTCAACTTCGGTCGCAGCACCAACTTTGATAACGGCTACGCCGCCAGCCAGCTTCGCAAGACGTTCCTGGAGTTTCTCACGGTCGAAATCGGAGGTGGTTTCCTCAATCTGGGCGCGGATTTGGTTGACGCGGGCTTTGATTTCATTGGAATCGCCGGCGCCGTCTACAATAATGGTGTTCTCTTTCTGAACCTTGACCTGGCGGGCACGGCCAAGCTGGTCAATGGTGGTGTCTTTCAGTTCCAGGCCGAGCTCTTCGCTGATAACTTCGCCGCCGGTGAGAGTTGCGATATCGCGGAGCATTTCTTTGCGGCGGTCACCGAAGCCCGGAGCCTTGACAGCAACGCAGGTGAAAGTGCCGCGGAGCTTGTTGACAATCAGGGTGGAGAGAGCCTCGCCCTCAACATCCTCAGCGATGATCAAAAGCTTTTTGCCGGACTGGACGATCTGCTCGAGCAGCGGCAGGATTTCCTGGATCACGCTGATCTTTTTATCGGTGATGAGGATGTAGGCGTCGTCAAGAACGGCTTCCATCTTCTCAGTGTCGGTAACCATGTAGGGCGCAATGTAGCCGCGGTCGAACTGCATGCCTTCTACAACTTCGCTGTAGGTCTCTGCGGTTTTGGATTCCTCAATGGTGATGACGCCGTCGGCAGAAACCTTCTCCATCGCCTCAGCAATCAGTTTGCCGACAGATTCGTCAGCAGCGGAAATGGTGGCAACGCGGGCGATATCGTCCGATCCGTCTACAACCTTGGAATTCTTGATGATCGCGTCAACAGCGGTGTCAACCGCCTTGGAAATCCCTTTGCGGATCACCATGGGGTTTGCGCCCGCGACTACGTTCTTCATCCCTTCACGGACAAGCGCCTGCGCAAGCAGGGTCGCGGTGGTGGTGCCGTCGCCCGCAGCGTCGTTTGTCTTAGTGGCAACTTCCTTAACAAGCTGAGCGCCCATATTTTCGAACGCATCTTCCAACTCAATTTCTTTGGCAATGGTAACGCCGTCGTTGGTGATCAGCGGAGCGCCGTATTTTTTGTCAAGAACCACGTTGCGCCCCTTCGGCCCAAGGGTGATTTTTACGGTATCGGCAAGTTTGTCAATACCAGCGAGAAGGGATTTTCTGGCGTCTTCGCCATAAATAATATCCTTAGCCATAATGAATTCTTCCTCCTATTTCAAATATAATAACTGCAAGGATTATTCTACAACCGCGAGAACGTCGGACTGGCGGAGAATGGTGTACTCTTCCCCGTCAAGTTTAATCTCGGTTCCAGCGTATTTGCTGATGAGTACTTTATCGCCAACTTTGAGCTCCATGACAATTTCTTTTCCGTCTACCACGCCGCCCGGGCCTACAGCCAGAACTTCGGCAACCTGGGGCTTTTCTTTGGCGGTGCCCGCTAAAATGATGCCGCTTTTGGTGGTTTCTTCCGCCTCTACCATTTTGATGACGATCCTATCGGCAAGAGGTCTAATGTTCATAATACGTTCCTCCTAAATTTAATGAAATTTTAGCACTCGAATCTGATGAGTGCTAACTATTACCTATTGTAATTGATTTTTGCAAAAAATCAAGGGCTGTCATATTTTTATAACAATTTTTGTGCATATATTCCAATAATTATCTTTTTATATATGAATTTTATACAAAAGCATTCCGGAACTTCTGCTTTCGAGCGGAAGCCCCGGAATGTTTTTATCTGATTCTATTTATTCTGCCGCCTTTACCGCCCTTTTGTGTTGATAGGAGCGTACCCCCTTGACAACCGAAGAGGCCAAGAAAACACCTGCCAGTACAAACGGACAGTCAAGTACTTCGGGCGAAGCAATCCAAGATATCAGTTCAAATTGGGACAGTATCCACCCAACGCTGCCTATGAAAATTACAAGATCGGTAACCCAGCCGGAACGAAGCAAAAACGCTGCCAGCGCCACAAGGAGGGCAATTATTCCAAGCCCGATATCAGGAACCAACGGGGGAATGGAAAAGTGGGGCGCACGCGCCAATGCTTCATAGTACAGGTTTAAAAGCCAGGGCAGCGCCAAAAAAAGGATTGCTTTGGCAAAGCACATCCAATAACACTTTTTCATGGTGAAACTCCTTTATATTGCGTAATAAATCAAATCCGCATTATAATTATACGAAGCTGTTCCTTTTTTAAACGTATAAGTTCCAAACAAAGAAAGTTGAGAAGATTGGGTAGCAACATTTTGTACCCAAAGGTTCTGTTCAAAAATATATGTCATATCATCTAATACCGTACTGCTTTTTGTCCCACTCCAAGTAGCGCTTGCATTAATAGAAGATACCTGTCCATAATCTATGCTGGTTTTGGCCCAAGTATAACCTGTATTCACGCTTACCACTTTAGCCTGAACACTTCTTAACCTAGTAAAAGTAGTACCACGTGAATCAACTTTCTCTTCAAAACCAATTCTTTGATAAATCCTACCATATGTACAGGTATAATTCCTGTCTAAAGAGCCTGAATTGGCAGTAGTTGAAAAAAGGCTTACTAATAGGACTACGCCGTCATCTTCTTCAATCCTTTTTGAAACAGCTGTGTTGATTACTGTATCATCCTGATTGTTGTTTTGTACAACACTTGCACGCGCAATACTACCCCGCTGAACATTTTGAAGCGTCAGGTAATCCTGTTCCATCTCTTCATAATAGGAACCATATTGGTCTAAAATTTCTTCGGTGGACAAAAAATCTTCCGCCTCATTACCCGATATATCACTTTATGCATTAACAAAAAAAGCGCTAGAGCTTACAACAAATAATACCGATATAACAACACTGATTAATCGTTTCATGATAACGCCGCCTTTAATTATATTAACTACATGATTTTTCATCTTCTGTTTCAATATTTTGTTTAAATAAAAAATTCATTGGAATCGACTCCTTTGTTATAACTATATTGCTTATATATTAATAATAAGCCTTTTATTAACATTATACAATATAATATATATTGAATGTTAATAAAATATATGAATTATTTATAAATATATTACTAGATATAAAAAGGCATCCGGGCCAGCCCCAGATTCCTTTTTAGCTTTTTCTATTTTCCTTCCAGTGGAACTACTTTCAGGTAGACCGCACGGTGGCGGTTGGTAATCACCTGATCCCGGTGAAGTTTACCGAAAAACCACTGCTTAAACTCCACTGTTTTACCGACCTTTTCAAGCACGTTGTTGATTCTGGAGTTGACATCAATCGGTGGGACATTTAAAAATTCACAGATGCTGACCGGCGCGTCATGGGTGATGATATAATCCACCTTGTTGCCCCATTTTACCAACTTTTCAAACGCGTTTGCCTCTTCTTCCGCAGTCGGCTGTTCTTCCGGCCACCAGAGGTTGTTTTCCTCACGCAGCATTCCATCGGCGCTTTCGCCCCCGCCAAACGCGAAAAAGGTTTTTCCCTCCAGCGTGTATATTTCGCCGCGGCAGAGCTGCATCAACCGCCCTGAAAGAACCCGCACCGTTCCGCCGCACCATTCCTTTTCAGGATATTCCTTCAAGAGCTCGTAATTGTCATGGCAGCCGGTGACAAAAACAGTGTTAAACCGTTTCTTCCCTATTTTTTTGAGAAGCTTTTTCTCCTTTTTGCCGCCGTCCCAAACAAAGCCGAAATCGCCGCAGACAATCAAAGTGTCTCCCTTTTTCAATTTTTTAATCCCGGTTTTTTGAAAACGGCTAAACTCCCCGTGAAGGTCGCCGGTAATATAAATCATAGTTTTTCGCCCTCGCTGTCTTTTGCGTTATTCTGCCGTGCACTTGATAGCCCGGTGTAAATCGGCTATAATAATCTGTGACGTCTTTGACGGCATTCTGAAATTTTGACGCCGGTTTTTGCCGCGCCATTCAGGCCAATTTTTCAATTAAACGCGGCGCCGTATATCAAGCAGGCCGCAGACGGCAGTTCCGCTGTAACAGCTCTAAAAAGCGGTCTGCCGAAAAACTTGGAATTATTCTTATCATACACTTAAATGGAGGAATTGTCTACATGCGCAAGGGTATCACTTCAATTTTTCTGGCGGCCGTCCTCTTCTGTTCCGCTGTTTTCACCCCGCCGTTGTCGGCGTCGGCCGCATACCACCCCGACTCCGATATCTACAGCGAAGCGGCCTACATGGTCAATACAGACTCGGGTGTGGTGGTTTATGCCAAAAACGAAAACCAGAAAATGTACCCCGCTTCCCTCACAAAAATTATTGTATGCATGATGGTTCTGGAAACAGAAACCGATATGCAGAAAAAGCTGAAAATGACTTATGAAATTCGGGACGAGCTTTATGGCAGCGGTGCGTCTACTATTGACCTGCAGCCAGGGGAAGAAATTACGGTTAAAGACTTGCTCTACGCCGCAATGGTTCCCTCCGCCTGCGATGCTGCGGCAATCCTTGCGGAATATTACGGCGACGGCAGCCAGGCCGCCTTTGTTGAAAAAATGAATGCAAAAGCCAAGGAATTGGGTGCCGAAAACACCCACTTTGTCAACGCACACGGGCTTCATGACGATAACCAATACACAACCCCGTACGACATGTATCTCATTACAAAGGCCGCCTTGGCAACGCCTGGCTTTGAAGAAATCGCCACCACGAAGCGCTACACTTTTAAAGCAACCAATAAGCACCCTGAGGAACGCACCTATTCCCATACCAACCTCGGTATGCTGGATTCCCAATATGGCGGTTCCTATTATTATCCCTACGCAAGGGGAATTAAAACCGGCACCACCGACGAAAGCGGCAAAAACCTGGTCACAATGGCAAGCAAAGATGGATTCAATTACGTGCTGGTCACAATGGGGGCGCCTCTGGAGCTTGACGGCGTCAAGCAAAACCTGGCAATTAAAGACCACCAGAAGCTCTATAAATGGGCGTTCAGCATCTTTGCGTTTAAAACTGTTTTAAAAACCACCGAAACAATCGGGACCGTTAAGGTTCGGCTTTCTTCCGATACCGATACCCTGCAGCTGAACCCCAAAGAAGATTTGACCATCCTTCTCCCAAACAACATCGACCTATCGAGCATCCAGCAGGTAGTCGAAGTTCCTGAGTCAGTTGACGCACCGGTTGAAAAAGGAACTGTCATTGGTACCGTTAAGCTCAAGCTCAATGACCAGATTATCGGCCAGTCCGACCTGATCGCGAGCATGTCGGTCTCGAAAAACTTTATTTACGGCATATGGGACTGGATCAGCGGTGTGATGAGCAGTATTTGGGCGAAAATTATTCTCGGTATCGTAATCCTGTTAATCGTTTTTTACATTGTCGTAACAATCCTTTATAACCGGAAGAAAAAGAGAAGAAAACGGCTGACGGTTGATAAACGGAGAAAGAAATAAAACACCGGCCGGGGGCGCGCGTTGCGCCCTCTTTTTTATTTACACTATAATCAACAAATATATTAATTGCTTAATTTAATTATTAATTAATATATTGACAAACTCTCTTCCTAATCCTAAAATAAAGCCGGATTAATAAGTTGACGAAAGGATGATTTTATGAGCACGATAAAAATTTACACTCAAAAACGCCGTTTCCCCATTGCGCAGGATCTATACGGCCTATTTTTTGAAGATATCAACCGCTCGGGTGACAGTGGGCTTTACCCGGAACAGCTCCGCAACCGCTCTTTTGAAGACTCCGTTGTCCCTGAACGTTGTATTCTGGACGAGGACGGCAGTTTTTTCACAACCCCCACCGGCTGGCGCTGTGAGTTCAATAATGGAGAAGGGCTGAAACGATGGACGAAAAACCTTGCCCCGACCGATATTCCAGCCTGGTACAGCGAGGGTAACACCACGCTTTCTCTTAATGAGGAAGACACCCTGAACGATAAACGGCTGCGCAGCCTGGATATCCGCTTTGACGGTGCCGGAAGCGCCTACAACGTCGGCTATGCCGGAATTAACGCGAAAGTGGGCAAAGCGTTCCGGTTCTATATGTTTGCCAAAGGGATTAGCGGCGATACGCGGCTTACCGTTTCAATCAAAGGAGAAGACGGAACCGCTTATGACAGCGCGGAAATCGAGGTCAAAGAGGGTGGTTTCCGGCGCTATGACTGCACTCTTACCCCCTCGTCCACCGACCGGAAGGCCCGGCTGCACCTCAGCAGCGCAGTCCCCTGCTCCATCCGTCTCGGCTTTATTTCGCTCATGCCGGCAGACACCTACATGGGACGGGAAAACGGCCTGCGCAGAGAAGTTGTTGAAATGCTCAAAGGGCTTCATCCTAAATTTATGCGGTTCCCCGGCGGTTGTATTGTAGAAGGCTATTCAAAAGAAAACGCTACCCGTTTTTCCCATATGATCGGCCCAGTCTGGGAGCGCCCCAGCAATTACCTCCTCTGGTTTTACCGCACTACCAACGGGTTTGGTTATCATGAATACCTTCAGCTCTGCGAGGACCTTGGCATGTCCGCGATGTATGTGGCCAACTGCGGCCTGACCTGCCAGGGACGCAAAACAGATTTTTTTGAAGGCGACGAACTGGAGGACATGTTCCAGGAATGCGTCCAGGCGATTGAATACGCCACCGCGCCGGTTGGGACAAAATGGGGCGATATGCGGGCAGCTGCCGGACATCCCGAGCCGTTTGACCTGAAATACCTCGAAATTGGGAATGAAAATTACGACGAGGTCTACAACGTCCGTTATAAGATGTTCTACGAGCGGCTCAAAAAGCTGTACCCGCAGCTTATTTACATCTCCAACTGCCACACCGAACGGGACGGGCTGCCGACCGAAGTTGTTGACGAGCATTTTTACTCCGACCTGGAGTTCTTTGTCTCCCATCACAATTACTACGACCATTATGACCGGAAAGGCCCGCAGATTTTCGTCGGGGAATACGCGGTCACCGTTGGGGAAAATATGTGCTCCCTTGGAGCGGCACTGGGCGAGGCCGCGTTCCTGACTGGTGTTGAACGTAACCAGGACATCGTTTCCCTGACAAGTTACGCTCCCATGATGCTCAACGAAGACTATATGTCCTGGATACCCGACCTAATTGTTTACAACAACGACCAGGTTTATGGAATTCCCACCTATCACGCCCTGAAAATGTTTGCGGAGCATCGCGGCGATACGGTAGTGGAGCTTGAAACACAGAGCGAACAGCAGCTTCTCGATTACCCCGGTATGCCGGCAATTGGGGCTGCCCATCCAGGGGTTTCCTTCCGGAACGTCTTTGTTAACGGAACCCCCTGTGAAGAGGTGAGAAACGTCCCGGGTTACTTCCAAACAGTCGGCGAATTCCATAAAAAAGCCGATGCTTTTGTCAGCACCAGCGACAATGCTTATGCGCTGGCAGACCAGCAGTTCCGCAGGGATACGGTGTTGTCTGCCGAAATTAAGTTTGACAAGGAAAATGAAGCCACCCTCTCGGTCTGGAATTATAAAAGCAGCGGCGGCTATAAGGCGGAGGATGAAGACAGCCTCAACTACGACGGTATGGTCTACTACGGCTGGTCGATTACCAATGGGGAAAGCTGGGTTTATGCCCGTAAGGGACGGCGCGATGCACTGACTGAACGGGTACCGCTTGACATCGACTTCAGCCAGTATAACGAATATAAAATGGTCACGGCTGAGAAAACAATTCAGTGTTTTGTAAACGGCAAACTGGTCCATGAAGCGCCGATTGTTTCCATGCCTTATCTCACTGCTTCCGCAACCGTAGATGACAAGGCGGAAGAGGTAATTCTCAAATTGGTCAACATCAGCGAAGAAAATTTAGAAATCCCGCTGGTGTTCGACTGTGAAATCAGTTCCACTGGTGTTGCCAAAATTTTGACCGGAAACGGCAAATGCGCTAAAAACACCATGGATGCGCCGGAAGCTGTAATCCCCCAGGAAACGCTACTGACAAACGTTTCCAGCCACTATCATTACAATGCGCCGGCAAATTCCGTCAATATTCTGCGCTTCTCAATGAAGTAAAATAAAATCGGCCGGATTCCAGTTTGGAATCCGGCCGATTTTTGCCCTCTATTGAGCAAACGCCTTATTAGCAGCACCCATAACACTTAACTGTAATCAAACAAAAACAAACTGTACCAGCAGCATATAAACCAGGGTGCCGCCTGCAATGGAAAGCAGCATATTCTTTTTCCAGAAATGCGGCCCCGCAACCGCCAGGACGGCAATTCCCTCCGGTACGCCGAACGGGAATTCCAAAACCGTGACGTTTTTGAGGCAATAGACAATCAACAGCCAATCACCGCATAAGGCAGAACTGTTGACAGATAGCCAATATACTTCGGCGTAGGCTTGCTCGCCGGGAAAACCAGAAAGGGCAGGAAGCGGGTGAGCATCGTCCCCAATACGACGACAGCAACCGTGATGCATCGTCATGATTCCTCCTTTCTTCCGGACAAAGGCCGGCGCAGCAGAGTCAAGACCGCGAACATCAGCGCCATAGCGGGGAGAATAAACTGTTCCGCACCGAAAACAAGCAGACTAAAAAAGAAACTGCCAACCCAATCGCTGCAGGCAGATGCCGTTTCTGCGCCCTCCACTGGTCAATAAAAATGACCACAAAGAGGGCCGTCATCACAAAATCAATTCCCTTTGTATTAAAGGTCACCAGGCCGCCCAACAGGCCGCCGAGGGTGGAACCCACTACCCAATAGATGTGATTAAGCACGGTTACAAAAAACATAAGCCAATCACGATCCACCCCTTCCGGCGGCTTGGCAGAATTTATAGTGAAAGACTCTCACACATTCCAAAAATGAGATACCATTTCTTTTTTCCGGTTCCCTTATATGTTTCAAGCATTAAAACCCCGTAAAAAAGATGACGGGCGTTGACCATCACTGTCAGCAGAAGAGCATAAAGGGGGTTAAAAGCCGAAGCCAAAAGGGAGATGGTAACAAATCCCATAGAGCCCGCAAAAATTGTCATGCTCATGACCATTGGCTAAACAAAACCCTTTGCTGTTCATATAGACCCCATAAGCGAGCCCAAGAAAGAGGAACCCAGCGCAGATCAGAAGTGTGAGCGGGAAGGCAGCGCGAAAAGCCTTTCTCCAGGTACCTGTTTTTTCTTTCATCCGCCTCTCCCTCTCGCTTTAATTCATAAGGCCGTTTTTTCTGTTTTCTGACGAAAAACATCCCCCACGGGCATAAATTCTAACAACAGAAAAAATAAAAAGCACCGCAATAATCCGCGGTGCTTTTAAATTCTTTTAGCAGAATGCAAGGGCAGCTTCCGCTGCGGCAGAAGCATTGTCGGTATAGCAATCCGCCCCAATAGTATCGCAGAAGCTCTGAGTGACCGGCGCACCGCCAATCATAATTTTGCAGTCCATCCCTTTCGCTTTCGCAAGGTCTACAACCTCTTTCATCTGGCCCATGGTCGTGGTCAGAAGAGCGGAACAGCAAATAGCGTCCGCCTTGTTTTCTTGCGCTGCTTCAATAAATTTTTCCGGCGCAACGTCAACACCCAGGTCAATGACGTTCAAGCTCTTGCTCTCCATCATCATTTTAACCAGGTTTTTTCCGATATCGTGCAGGTCTCCCTTGACGGTGCCAATGACAACGGTTCCCTTCGGTTCAAAACCCTCAGCGATGAGCTTCGGTTTAAGGACCTCGATCCCCATATTCATCGCGCGGGCGGAAATCAGAACCTCGGGCACGAAAACTTCATTGTTTTTGAACTTTTCACCAATGACGTTCATACCGGAAAGAAGCCCTTCCTCCAGAATCTCCTGCGGGGAAATACCCTCATCCAGCGCCTGGGCAACCAGTTCCTTTACCTTTGGGGCGCGGCCCTGCTGTAAAAACGTGCTCATTTCCTCTAAGATGCTCATATCAATTCTCCTTTTCATTTGGCCATTATTATATATTTCCGCGGCTTTCCCGGTATCTCTTGGGAGAGACACCAACCAGCCGCTTAAAGACTTTTGTAAAGTAGCTCTGATCTTCAAAACCACAGAGGCTTGCCACATCCACTAAGGCGCAGCCGCTGTCTAGCAGCATCAGCTTCGCTTTGTCGATCCGCACCTTATTCACATAGGCCGAAAGGCTTTCGCCGGTTTCCTCTTTAAAAATGCGGCTCAGATAAGACTTGCTGAGCGAAACATGCTCGGCAATTTCATCAAGCGAAAGCTTCTCCGCAAACCGGTTCTTTACATACTCAGCAACCTTGAAAACAACGTCTGAATGCTTGATTCGGGAGAAGTCAAATGAATAATCAATAAACCGGTGAAGCAGCGCGGACAGCCACGCGCCAATATCTTCTACCGAAGTAAGCTTTTCCAGTTCCCGGATGAAGCTTTCGTTGCAGACGAAAATTTCATTCAAATCCGCCCCCGCCTCTATCGTCGCCCTTGAAATAACGACGGCGAGCTCAAGCGCCCGGGCCTTCATGGTATCCAAGTCATATTCCGCCACAAAATAAATGTGGCCCAGCAGCTGGTTTAACAGCTCCAGCGAACCTTTTTTGTCCCGGCGGTAAATTAAAGCCTGCAGCTTTTTCTCCGCATCTATCGGGTAACGGTACCCGGGTTCCTCGAACTGTTGCCGGGCGGAATAAAGCTCTCCCAGCACCTTTTCCTGTTCATAGACCACCGATCCGGCAAAACTGTGCGCCCGCCCGGAAATTCCAGCGGTGAGAAGAGCCATTGTCTCAGCAAGGTCGTTGACCCTGCGGGTGGAAAAAACAGGAAGAACTTCCAAACGGCCGGAAAAAACGCCGTCCTGCAGAAGATAATCCTCCGGTTCACCCATCAGGAGCGGGCCCGCCACCAACCCAGCGGCCAGCCTTCCCTGTTCATCAGAAACCGAAGATGCTACAAAAATCATTCCCACCGGGCAGTAGTAAATATATTTACCGTTCCAACGGTAGGCCTCATGGCAGCCGTAAAGGCAGGTATTAAGCGCTTCACAGTCTTCCCTGTGGCAATAAAAACAAAACGTATTTTCACCCGGAGGACTACCTAAGTAGCGCTTTTGAAGAACGTCAAGACAGGAAACCTGCACCTGGGCAAGCCCCGCAAGGTGTTCTGCACAGGAGATACATTGTTCCACCAACACAGTTCACCCTTTTCTTACTATTCTTAAATTATTATATCTTCTGCCCTAAAAAAAATTATAGTAGATTTTTTTACTTTTTGGTATATCGTTATCATAACGCATCTTGAGCGCAAGGTCAACCTGCCTCCTTTTGAGTTAAAAAATTGACGAACTTGCATAACAATTAAAGCTCCTGTATAATAAATGTAAATGTTTTTGCAAAATTATAATACTACATATAAGCAAGGTGTCACTATGTTTTTTTTCAACGCTCAAAAATTGCTCCGCGGGGAACCTCCTTCCGGGGAAATCCCGTCAGATAAAAACATTTTAAAAAGAACGCTCACAATTGCGTGGCCTTCAATTGTTGAATCCTTTTTGGTCGCCCTGGTCGGTTTTATCGACACCATCATGGTTAGCAGCCTGGGGGATGCCGCCATTGCTGCCGTTGGCCTGACGACCCAGCCAAAATTTATCGGTCTGGCTTTTTTTATTTCCTTGAACGTAGCAATTTCCGCTATTATCGCCCACCGGAAAGGCGAAGGCGACCGGGAGAGCGCCAACCGGGTTTTGATGCAGGCGCTGATGATTACTGTTGGGATGACCGTCATTGTCAGCGTGACCTGCATGGTATTCGCGGATCCAATCATCACCCTGGCGGGCGCCAACGCGGATACCCAGCAGGAAGCCGCCGATTACTTCAGGATTATTATGGGCGGTATGATTTTTAATGTTGTCTCCCTGTGCATCAACGCTGCCCAGCGTGGCTGCGGTAACACCAAAATCGCGATGCGCACAAACATTGTTTCGAACCTCGTCAACGTTGTTTTCAACTACCTGCTGATTGGCGGTAATTTTGGATTTCCGGCTCTCGGCGTCAAAGGTGCGGCGGTTGCAAGCGTCATCGGCACGGTAGTCGCCATGGGAATGAGTATCTTTTCGGTCATGCACCCGGATGGTTACCTTTCATTCCGGCATATCACCAAAAACGAAATCCGGTTTGACAGGCGCTCCATCCGGTCGATCATCAACATCGGTTCCAGTACGCTGGCGGAGCAGATTTTCCTGCGGATTGGCTTCCTAACCTTTACCATTGTCGTTGCAAACCTGGGCACCACCGCTTTTGCGGCTCATCAGGTCGGGATGAATATTATGAGCTTGTCCTTTTCCTTTGGAGATGGTTTGTCGGCCGCATCCATTGCCCTCGTCGGGCAGAGCCTCGGCGCCAAGCGGGTGGATATGGCACGGATTTACGGGGGTTTCAGCCAACGGCTTGGCCTAATTTTTGCGGCGTTTCTATCCATTATATTCCTAACCCTCGGCAGGCAAATCTTCAATCTGTTCTCTGACGGTGAGAAGTTTCTGGACTACGGCGTCATGATCATGACTGTTCTGACCGTGGTTGTATTCCTGCAAATTTCACAGGTGATTTTTTCCGGCTGCCTTCGGGGTGCGGGAGATGCCAAGTTTACAGCTTTCGTCTCGCTTGTCAGTGTCATGCTGATCCGGCCGGGCGCGGGCTGGCTGTTTTGTTACCCGATTGGTCTGGGACTCTTTGGCGCCTGGATTGGTCTGACGTTCGACCAGTTCTGCCGGTTTATCCTGACCTATATCCGCTTTAAAAGCGGGCGCTGGACTAAATATGATGTATAAACGAAAAAACTCTTCTCTATTTGAAAGAGCTTTTTTCTTTTCCCTATTTTATTTTTGCTTTCAAAATATTATAATAAAGAAAAACCCTCTTTGTCTTATTTGATCATTCTATATTGTTGTTATAAAAATTGCTGTTAACCGGTAAACCGGTCATTTTATACAAACAAGTGAGGTTATACTTATGAATCCATTTTACCTAATTTCAAATGCCGAAACCTTTGCCTTTTCCGCCGAAAACCCTACCGGTCAAAGGGAGGGCGGTTCTCGCGGCGGCGATTGTACCAAATTGCGCCCAACCGTAAAAATTAAACCGGGAGAGACTGTTGTACTGGTTGATACCGAGGGGCCCGGCACAATTCAAAGTTTCTGGTTCACCGGTTATGTCGGTCACAATTTCATTCTCCGTATTTATTGGGAGGGCAGCAGCACACCATCGGTAGAAGCACCGATTTCCGCCTTTTTCGGATGCGCTTATGACGAAAACTTTAAAGATGTCGACGGAAACTATCCACTTTTGAATTCTTCTATGATTCTGGTAGCTCCGGGGCGCGGTCTTAACTGTTACTGGCCAATGCCGTTTAAAAAGCACTGTAAAATCACCATGGAAAACCGAGGCAGCGAGGAACACAGTCTTTACTACATTATTACCGGTTGTCATGAAGCACAGCCGGATAATATCGCCTATTTCCATGCTTCCTATCGGCAGGAGCACCCCGTGGTAAAAGGGCGTTCCTATACCGTTATCGATGGAATCGAAGGGAAAGGGCAGTTTGTCGGGCTTACACTTGCCTCCGGAATGAACGGGAATAACACCTGTTGGGTGGAAGGCGAGGCTCGTATGTATCTTGACGACGATCGCTACCCGTCTATTCACTACACCGGAACCGAGGACTATTTCTGCGGATCTTATGCTTTCGGAAATGATATTTTATTAAAAAAATATCAAACTTACAGCGGGCTTTACGCCGGCATGTATGCTATCCTCGGAAACGACCGCACTGAGACCTACAATGGTCAACAGCGCTTTTTGCTGTATCGTTTTCACATTCAGGATCCGATTCATTTCAACAAAAACTTTCGCATGACCCTCGATAATCTCGGATGGACCGGCCCCCGCTACGACGATTATACCTCTGTTGCCTATTGGTATCAGACGCTTCCTGCAGCACCGCTTAAGCCGCTGCCGTCTGACGAAGAGATGATAATGAAATAATCTAGCTGTACTTGACGCTCGGCGCAAATGTCGTTTAAAAAAGGAAGAAGCACCAATGAAAACCCGGTGTTTCTTCCTTTTTATCGTTTTCGGCCATAGTTCTTTCAAAGTTTCAATCAAAATATTTGCGGAATCCACAAGCCTTTGAATAACCGATTTGCTCATAAAACACATGGGCCCCGGTGCGGTTGCATCCGGAGACCAGCATGGAATAGGCACAGCGATGATCCTTTCCCCACTGTTCTACAGTTTCAAAGAGCAAACGCCCTACGCCCTTACCGCGCCATCCATCCTTTGTAATCACATTTTCTATCACCAAAAACGGACGGCATCCTTTGCAGATATCCCGACAGAGAATTCCCATAACTGACCCCACTATTTCATCGCCTTCGCAGGCAACTGCGAGAAAGTAATGGTCATCCTGCGCTATTCGTTCGAGTTCTGCCCCCACAAGTTCAGGATCATTGGGTTCTTCAATCAGCTCGCTCATTAAGGAAGAAAGCTGTTCGGTGTCTTTTATATCAGCTTTTCGTATAATTATCATAAAATATACCTCTTGTTATTATAGTTGGGAAACAAAAGAGCAGGGCTTCACTCTACCAAACCGTTTTCAGCTGGTAATTCTCATCCCGCCGCTGAAAACGAATAGAAAAAATCTCATCACCGCATTATATTATTGTCCCCGCCTTTTATTCCCTTTTTTCGGTCATCCCAGCTTACAACCAGTTTGGTGATAACCGGCGTTAGAATATTGGTAAAGACCACTGCACTTGCAATTTGGGCAGTGGAAATATCCACGTAAGGCAGGTAGGATGGATCGAGCTCCGCCAGCATGGCCGGAACAGCGAGCGACATGGCGGCAATTCCGCAGAAAGCGCTGGAAGCGTGCCCCCTTTGTTTCAAGACCTTTCTCTCAAGGAACAGAAGAGGTACGTTGTTAAGAAGAAGGTAGAGAGCAGTCAGCGCAAGCCCCTCCCCAAAGGCATAGACAACGCTTGTCAGGTTGATTGAAGTCCCCAGGCAGAACCCGAGGAAGGGGAGAATCATAGTCCCCGCCGGTGCAAAAAACGCCCTGATCTCCGGATCAAGGTTTCCAAGAAGCATCCCCAGCAAAAACGGGATGAGAGACGCCAGCAGCGCCATATAGTTGAGGCCGCCGCTGTTTGAAAAACTCAGAACGCAGATGGGGACAGCCGGAATGGAAATCAGATTGAGCAGGCCGTAGGAAGCACGGTCAATCTCATCGCCGTAGCTGTCCATCAGGCCGATATAAATTGCCGGCAGCAGGCTTGTCAGCGCCACTACCACTGTCACCGACGGAAAACCGAAAATGCCCTCTTTCCCGAACAGGATGCAGAAAAGAACGCCAAACCCAACCCCAAGGGCAAGTTTACCCAACGCCAGCGTCCCGCCCCGCTTCAGGGTTAGCCTTACCTGGGAGGGTTTAAACTGCGAGCCGGAAAAGAACAATACAAGGCCAATCAGGCACATAGTCCCTTGACTTGAAAAGGCAGCCGAAAACGGCACGCCGATTTCAAGCGCCTGAGGGAAAAAAGTTGAGATTAAAGAGCCGAGGGCTAACGGCACGATCATGAGACCCGCCGGAACCCGTTTTACCATTTTAAGAATTGAAAATGCCTTTTTCAATTTCATCATCACTCTGCTTTTCAAAAATTTAGTTTGGTTGAATGCTGTTATGCTGCGCTGTTTGCAGAATCGGTGCGGTTTTGCTTTCCCGGTCCGCCGCGGCCCATTCCATAAAGGGTCCTCCTCCAAAAAGGCACCGGAATCAAAGCCGTTTTGGCCGGTCTTTCACACAATAATAGTATAAACGGCTTTCCTTTTTCCGTCAAATTAAAAAGGCCCTCCTTGGGAGGGCCTTTTTGGTATATGATTTTTAGTTTTTATCTGTTGACGAGATATCGACAAACTTTGATTTATCCGGGTCTTTATCGGCTTTCTTGCCGAGAAATTCCGGAAGCTCCATCCCCGCCATATTAAACAGCTCACTCATTGGAGGAATGGATTTCATCATGCTGGACACAAAATTCGCCGTACTGGAAGCCCCGTCTTTGCCGCCTAAGCTGTCCCAGACAGTGACCTTGTCGATCTTCAGGTTCTGGATGGCCTCAACCTGGGTCTTGACCAGCTCTTCCAGCTTGTCGGCAATCATCAGCCTCATGGCGTCGTTTGCATTGCCGCCAGCCGCTGCAACAATCTGGGAAAGACCGGAGGCCTGCTTGGTGAGCATTTCCTGTACACCGCGGGCTTCCGCTTCCATTTTGGCATAGATCGCGTCTGCTTCACCCTTGGCACGGCGGCGAATCTGCTCAGCTTCGGCTTCAGCCTGAAGTTCCATTCTGCGTTTCTCAATTTCCGTTTTAACAATGATATCGGCTTCCTGCGTGGCCCTTTCACGGGCGGCACGGGCCTGCTCAGCCTCCTGCTCGGCCACATAAGCTTCCTGAAGCGCCCTTGCCGATTGGATCTTCTCAGCGGCAGTCGCGCGGCGCTGAGCGTCAGCGGCTTTTTCTGTCAAGGTTGCGTTGGACTCGGCAATTTGAGCTTTCGCCTCATTTTCACCCTTAATTGCTTCAGAATCGGCCAACGAAACCTGCACCCTCTGTTCACGGTAAGCGTTCGCTTCACCAATGGCACCCGACCGGTCGGCTTCCGCAACTGAAATTTTCGCGTCGTTAATAGCTTTTGCGGCCGCCTCTTTACCAAGAGCGGAAATGTACCCGGACTCATCGGTAATATCGGTGACGTTTACGTTGATCAGCCGCAGGCCAATTTTTTTGAGCTCCGACTCAACGTTATTGGATACAGCGGCAAGGAATTTGTCGCGGTCGGTGTTGATCTCTTCAATCTCCATGGTGGCAATGACCAGGCGCAACTGACCGAAGATGATATCCTTCGCAAGCTCCTGGATTTCATTCAGTTTCAGGCCGAGCAGGCGCTCCGCGGCGTTCTGCATAACACCGGGCTCCACTGAGATGCCTACGGTAAAACGGGACGGAACGTCAATACGGATGTTCTGCTTGGACAGGGCGTTTTTCAGGTCTACCGAAATTGAAAGCGGGGTCAAATCCAGGTATTCATATGCCTGGAGGACCGGCATGATAAACGCCGCGCCGCCATGGATACACTTAGCGCTGCGGTAAGTGCCGTCCTTATTGGAGCCGACCTTACCATAAACCACCAAAATTTTATCGGACGGACATTTACGGTACCGGGACAGAATGACGATAATTGTGGTCAGCACCAGAACGGCGATAACCGAAACTAAAATAACTATGACTGGATCCATTGAGAAATACCCCCTCTGTTATTTGTTTTTTCGTCCGGCAGTTCGACCAAAACCGTCTGCTCGTCTACCACGCCACAAACGCGGATTAACGCACCGGTCTTAATCTGCTGTGCGGCCTTTGTCACCGCGTCCAGTTCCACCAGACGTTCCTGCAGCATCACTGTAACCTTCCCCTGGCCTCCTTCCTTTGGTGGAACGGGGAGGTATACCTTACCAGTTTTCCCCACCGCGTTCCTAATATCAAGATTTCCTCTATCCTGAAGCTTTAAAGCCGCTTTAAACATATATGCAACCCCCACCAAAGCGGCTGTGCCGGCGGCAAAAGCAATAACAACTGCCCAAAACGGGCCGGTGTACTTGACCAAAGCAAGGCCCAGCCAGCCGCCGACCGCAAAAAATGCAACCAGGCCCCGGATGGTAAACAGCGAAAGGCCGCTGTCAGCGTCGGCAACATCGTGCATATCCATATGACCAGCGTCCCCGGCTGAACCGGCGTCAAAATCCGCGCTGAGATCAGTATCCAAGCCCCCCGCGTCGGCTTCGCCGCCGCCGAACCCAATGCCGAACAACAGCAGGATGGACTGAATGACCAGCACCACCGTAGCCGCAATTGCAATACATGCAAATACCTGTTCCAGAATGGTCAGACTGTTCCACCAAGCCAACATTTCCATTTCTCCTTTCTTCCGCCGTATCTGTCCGCCAAGCGGTTTATAACACTGTTCATCACTCGCCTATATCCTGCAAAACCGTTTCGCAGAGGCGGTCAGCCCGTTTTTTTACAATTGCAGAGGCATAATAAATTAATATGATTTCCATCCCGTTAATTAGACGTTCCCGCGCGCCGGGGAAAGGCTCGCAATAGTCGGATATTTCTCCGGCAATCATCCTGCGGAATTCCTCGTCGGACAAAATCGTCTCGTAATCCACCCGGTCCAAAATGGCGCAAAGATAATAATAAAGCCGCGCTTCTGATACAACGTTATCCTGTTCGTTCCCCGCCTCCCCGTTAATGTAGGTGAGCAGGGATGCGATCGTTTCAAGCTTCATAACGCCGCGCAGCATATTGATGATGATAATCCGGGCAAGATGATCCACGCCATAGCGCTTATCCACAGGCTTCTGAACCCATCCGCGGTTGACCCAGTTCTGGATTGCCGGCGTTTCAAGTCCGGTTATTTCGCGCACCTGGGCAAGCATCAGCCCTTTGGTTACAGTACAGACGCCGAACAAAAACTCTTCCGCGTTCTGGCCGTTCCGCTCTATGACTGTTCCGGGAAAATACGTCTTCATATCGGCACCTCCTACTCTGCTGTTATGATTATAGCAAACATTCAATTGAATGTCAATAAGGTTCCTTAGAAATTTTACAAAACCTATAACAACAATCACCTTCATAAACTCAAGTCATTAGATTCAAAGCCTGTACCAGACCAGCCGAGTGCAGTTTATATACACAATATCATTTCTACACTTAACCAGTAAGTTTTTCCTGCATTTTTACAAATTTCTTATTTTCAGTCAACTTTAGCAGAATAAAGGAAGTCGCCGGGTTTTGCCTCCGCCAGCCTTTTGATACAGCGCTCACAAATGAAATATTCGCCGATCCGCACCAAGCCGGAAGCGGCATTGCAGATGATACACCCGTCAACTGCCTTCCTGATTACAATTTCCTGATACGCCAGTTCCACCTGTAACTCGTCTTGCTCCCCCAGCTCCAGGTATTCCCTTATAATTTCAGGCAGTGTAATACGCCCCTGGGAATCCATTTTTATCCGCATAGCAATACCTCCCGCTAAATATTACGAACCCAACATGGGTTCATAATTACATATTAGCATATAGCGAACCTAAAATAAACCTATAGTAGGTTCTTGATGGGTTCTTTTAGGAGGCAGCTATGAAGAAGAACGAAAAGCATTTATCTCTCAGAATTGATGCTGACTTGCTGCAAAAGTTTAGTTATGTAGCCAAGTATGATGACCGCTCTATGAATTGGATGCTTTTAAACTTTGTTCGAAGATGTATTGACGAGTTTGAAAGAGAACACGGTAAAATACCCGAAAATTTAGAAAACAAAAATTAAAGGCGAGGACAGTTGTCCTCGCCTTTCATAACCCCCAGCCGCCTGACGATGACAGCCCCTTACAAAAGGGGGCTTGGAGCGTTCAATTAAAACACGTACGGCCAAAAACATGTGGAAAGAAACCATGTACGATTCGCAAATTGCCCGCCGGGATTCCCTGCATCCTCCTTTTGTAAGGAGGCGGCACACGGAGTGCGGCGGAGGATTGCCTATAAGGAACATGGCGTCTCGCGGGCGGAAAACGTTTTTCCTTTTCTCACCTTCAATGCGCGGATTGTCTTGCCCGGCCACGGGCAAACCCTGACGAAGGGGTGCCGTCCGTACCCCAGGCAGAATCAAAAAACACGCTGTATAAAACAGCGTGTTTTTTGATTAAAATCCCCTCGTGCCGCCGCCATGGGTACGGCCGCTGCTTGAGGTATGGGTGGAACTTCTTCCGGAAAACCCACCCGATGAGCGGGAACCGCCCGAAGGAGGATTTGAGTTAATCCTCCGGCTGGTGACCGTCTGGTTGATGAAAACATCTTCGCTTCTGGTGAGCTTTATCTCGCTCTTTTCACGGAAAGGATAGCTGTTCCGGTCCGCTTTTTTCCGATAGCGGACAAAGACGACGGCACAGCAGACCACACCGGCCGCAACGGCGATCAGTGCAAAAATGAAAATCTCCTGAACGGAGAGGCTTTTTTCCCGGGTTATCTTGCCGGTTTCCGTATCATAGTTGTGCTGGTCACTGGGAATCCCGGTTTTCATATACTCCTCAGCGCCGTCCAGAAAAGCTTTTGCCGCCCCGGCGTAATCACCGCCGCTGACATAGCCGTAGGCTCGGTCTAAAAGGGCTTCAATCCGCTCATCAGTAAAATACCGCACGCCGTCCGCATGGGTCGAAATACCGAGATTGCGGTTATCCATGTCGATCAGGAACAAAACGCCGCTGTCATCCCCGCCCGCGCCGTATCCATGAAAATCATAATAATCGTCAGCGTAGGCCTGGGTATCCTTCCCCTGCGCGTCATCTGTTGTGACAAAGACAAAATCCATGTTGGGATAAGTTTCACAAAGCGCGGCGATCTGCTCTTCCAGCCCGTCTGCCTCTTCGTCCGTCAGAAACCCTGCTTCATCTATAACACGGGGCTCTGCCGCAGCAGCCGGGAGGACAAAAAAGATTATCAGAAGCAAGGAGAGGCCATAACCGATCAAACGTTTCATAACAGGTACCCTCCCAACCCCAGCAGAAGAAAAAGCCCTGCCGCAACAGAACCGAACAAAATTGCAAGCCGTTTCCAGCTGACCGGCAGCCTGCCGCAGACTTTTCCGTTCTGTCCATTCATCACATAATAGTAAAGCTCATCATTTCGGCGGTAAGTTAAAGCCCAAACCGGGAGAAGGACGTACTGCGCATCCTCCCTTTCGGGCTTTATACTGGTGTTTTGAAGCTGAACCGCTGTATACCCGGTCATGGTTCCCCGCAGCAGGGCTTGGGTGTATTCATTTATGTCATACTGCGCTTCTTTAAAAACCGCATCTTTATCAATATCCCTTTTTTCGGCCTGAAAGCCGGAAAGGTAAGCCATGGTAAAGTCCTGTACCGCCCCGCTGTCAAAAGGCTGAATCCCCTCTGCCAGCTCCCGGTTTGCCTTGGTCAGCGCGTTTTTCAGCAAATCCCTGTACCGGATTTTCCCCTCCCGCACCAGGCGGTAAAAGCTGGTTTGGGTATATTCGGTGTTACCGGTGCGCCAGACCAGCACCTTCTGGGCGGACGCCTCTACAGCCGCATCCACAGTGCAGTCCAGGATCCAATAAGGGTAATAAACACCGGTCAGTTTTTCAAGCTGCGCTTCGCTGAAAAAATCCCTTGGGACAAAGCGTTTCTTTTTTATCCAGGAAAGGAATTCTTGCACCGCCTCCTCCCGGCTGATCCGGAACGGAACAACCTTATCCGGGCGGAAAGCGCCGTCCAGCCGTCCGGAGAGGACAACCGGATTATGGCAGTAAAAGCAGGTGGTAGCGGCCGTTGTGGAATCGGTTACGATTTCCGCACCGCAGCTGGGGCAGACAAAGAACGCCGCCTCACCTTCCACCGCTTCATGTTTTTCCTCTGCCTGCGGCTCTGCCGTCTCAGCGCTGCTTTCGTCCTGCTTTTTCAGGTCTTCTTCCGCAAAGAAGGAGCCGCAGTAATGGCAGGCAAACCTCTGTGCAGTCGGGTCAAAGACCAGTTCGCCGTCGCAGTTGGGGCATTTATAGGTCACAACCGAAGCCAAACCGTCTCACACCCCCCGTTCGTCTTCATCTCAGGGATCACTTTTCTCATTTACGATCCTCCGGGCCGATCGGATCGCCGCACTCGGGGCAGAACTTGGGAATCGGCAGAGACATATCCGGCTCATAGCCGCATTTATCACATTTAATTTGTGTGGAATCCGGTTTTGCCTTGCCGCATTCCGAACAGAATTTGCCGCTGTTTTTACTCCCGCAGCTGCAAACCCAGCTGTTATCCTCCGGCTTCGGCTTGCCGCACTCGCTGCAAAACTTCCCCGTATTTACAGCGCCGCATCCGCATTTCCAGCCCTCGGCAGCAGGAACCGGCGGCACAGCCGGCGCCGCCGCTCGGTTCGCCGCCATCTGCTGCTGGTTGGACTGGGACGCCGCGCCCATAAATCCGCCGCCGGCCTGCATTCCAACGCCCATCCCCATGAACCCGGCCATACTGCCGTTTGCGTTGGAGCCCGCCGCCTCCATGCCGCGCGCTACCGCACCCTGGACGTATCCTTCCCGGACGTTCGGGTCGCCCAGCATCGCGCCCTGGTTGCGCATGTTAATCAGCTTCTGCGACCCCTCGTCATATGAAATACTTGCAATGCCGACCGACTGAACCTCCATCCCGCGGAGCTGGTTCCAGCTCTCGTCCAGGATGGTGCTCATATACTGGCTGAGCTCCCTTCCTTTAGAGGGGACGAAGGAGATCCGGACGCCGTCGGCAGACATCTGGTTGATCGCCGCCTGAAGGGCTTCCAAAAACTCTGAAAAATACTGTTCGTTAATGTCGTTAATATCCACGATATCCCGGTCACGGGGAATCGCCTCGCTGTAAAACTTAATCGGATCCTTGATTTTAATCGAATAGGTTCCATGGGTGCGCAGAAACAGCTCAGCGTTATAAAAATTGTCAAAGTAATTGATTGGGTTCCGGGTACCGAACTTGATCCCCTTGATCTCCTGCAAATTGATATAATAAACCTTCTGGAGCGTCGGGGTTACGCCGCCGTACTTGAAACGGCTGAATGATTCCTTGAGGGTGTCGCCAAACTGGCCGTTGAAAAGGGAAGGCAGGGAGGAATTGTTGACGGTGTAGTACCCTTCCTCCGCTGTGTAGTCTACGATTTTCCCGCCGTCTACCAGCATCATGAACTGGTTCGGATAAACATGGATGACCGAACCGTTTGAAACGGTGTTGTCCGTCCCCTTGGTGTTGCTGTTACGGCCATCCCCCCGGCGCACCTTGACTCCGCTTGTAAACACGGTTGTATCGCTCATCCGGTCGGGCTCTAAAACCTCCAGCCACTGGTCAGCCAGCCCGCCTCCGACAGCGCCGGCTAACGCTTTGATCATTCCCATCTGATGTTCCTCCTGTCTCTTGATTTACTGTTTATTTCAAGGGCGTTCCGCAAAACGGAAACGCCCTTCTAGCGCACCTCGTAATAGCGGTTAATGGTCCACGCGTATTCGTTGACCTCTTCCACAGCACCTCCACAGTATTCACAGACTTTTACACCCAGCCCCGTAACCGGTGCGCCGCAGCTGGGGCAGGTCAGCCCCGCTGCCTTGCCGCCTGAAACTGCGCCGTATTTTGCGGCGTCCTGAATATAGACAAGCTCCGTGTTATACTTTGTCTGAACCGTTTGTTCCCTGTCGCCAGAGACCAAGGCGCCGTCTTTTTCCGTAAAATAACGGTGACCCACGGCGCTCTGCAACGTTACGGTACAGCACCCGCCGCCCTTTCGGTAGCCCGAAATTTCGGTTTGATGGATCTGGACGTCCAGATATTGCCGCCGGAGGCCGTTTCGCCGGTCTTCCTGAATCCCGAGCGAGACTTGCTTTTTCAGCTCCGCAGAGGCGTTTGTCAAAAGATCCGGATTCTGCTCAGACACTGCCGCAAAGGCCGACTTCAGCATGTTTTCAGCCTTTTGCTTAAACTCCCCATAGTGGAACGCAGGAAAATCCTCCGCAATTTGCGGCAGGTAAATTTTTGTCATGCCGGAAACCGATTTAGGCGTTTCTGAAAGCCTCTCACGCTGGAGTTCGAACCCTTTCAAAAGGGAGTCCGTTCCAAACGCGGAACGGGAAAACCGCCGCAGCTTCCGCACTCCTGCATAAACCAAAATGGCTCCTGCCGTTACAACGACCACCGCCGCAACTGCCAAATAAACAAACCACTCCATTTTTCATGCTCCCAAACCTGTATATAAAACTAGTGTCATTATACAATGAAACAGCAAAACCGTCCAGTATAATCCCGCCTAAACCTATGCAGAAAACCAGGTAAAAATCACCATCCTTTATTTCCCGCGGTTTTGTCTCTTCCATTCTTTGATCTGCTCCAAACGCTCTTTCACCCGCGCCTCGGTTCCCTGTGTTGTCGGCCGGTAGTATTCCTTCTCCTCGAGCGAATCAGGCAGGCACTGCAGGGTGGTAATTTTCTCCTCTGTGTCGTGAGCATACTGGTACCCTTCCCCGTAATGGAGCTCTTCCATCAAACGGGTGGGGGCGTTGCGGAGCTGGAGCGGTACTGGTTCGGCAAGCTGTTCAAGGGCGTCTTTCTTCACCCGTCCGTAGGCCGTGTAAAGTGCGTTGGATTTTGGGGCAAGGGAGAAGTAAACCACAGCGTGGGCAAGGTTTACGTTGCACTCCGGCATCCCGATATCGTGGCAGGCCTGGTAAACCGAGGTTGCCAGCGTGATTGCCCGGCTGTCCGCCATCCCAATATCCTCACTGGCAAACCGGATCAGCCGCCGGGCGACGTATAAAGGGTCCTCCCCAGCCTCCAGCATCCGGGCGAGCCAGTAAAGGGCCGCGTCCGGGTCGGAGTTTCGCATCGACTTGTGCAAAGCAGAAATCAGGTTGTAATGCTCTTCTCCATTCTTGTCGTAAAGCAGGGATTTTTTGCTGACGCACTGCTCCACGATTTCCCGTGTCACCGTGGTTTTTACCCCGTCGCTCTTCCCGTTGAGCACCACCATTTCAAGGGTGTTGAGCGCCACACGGGCGTCGCCGTTCGCAAAGTTCGCAATCATTTCCAGAACGCCGTCTCCAATTTCAATCTCCTGCCCGCCGAATCCCCGGGGATCGCTGAGCGCCCGGTGCAAGAGGCTTTTGAGGTCATCGGCCGACAGCGCCTGCAATACAAATACCTTACAGCGGGATAAAAGCGCCGAGTTGATTTCAAAGGACGGGTTTTCCGTTGTCGCACCGATTAAAATGATGCTCCCCTTTTCCACATAGGGGAGAAACGCATCCTGCTGGGCTTTGTTGAAACGGTGGATTTCGTCCACAAAAAGGATTGTCCGCTCCCCCAGCATCCGGGAAGTTTCAGCCTGCGCCATCACTTCCTTAATTTCTTTAATGCCGCTGGTAACAGCGCTGAAGTCAATAAACTTCGACTTTGTTTTTCCCGCGATAATCCGCGCGAGAGTGGTTTTCCCCACACCGGGAGGCCCCCAGAATATCATGGACGGAACCTGGTCGGAATCAATCATCCGACGCAGAACGCTCCCCTCCCCCAGGAGCTGCCGCTGGCCCACAAATTCGTCGAGCATCGCCGGGCGAAGCCGGCTTGCAAGGGGGTTGTTATATTCACGCTGTTCAAAAAAGGATTGCTGACGCATAGCCGGACCGCCTTTCTCAAATCATAGAAAAGGGCCGGCCGCAAACGCAGCCGGCCCCTCTTTCAGGTATTATCTTTTACTCTACCCAACCCTCAAGCGCCTTGTGGGCAATTTTCAGTTGGTTGATAATGTCAATATGCTGTGGGCATTTGGTTTCACACGCGCCGCAGGCTACACAATTTGTAGCGTCGCCGCCGCTGCGGCCCAAGAACATATAACTTCTCCTCGGCTGGTCAAAAGCACCGAACATGTGGCCGTCGTTATAACGAGAGAACACACCGGGAATATTGACCCCTTTCGGGCAGGGCAGACAGTATTCACATCCTGTGCAGGAGATGGTGACAATAGACTCGTAGGCCTTTTTTGCCCGGGCAATCACGTCTTTATCCTCTGGGGAAAGGCAGCCCGGCACAGCGTCTGGTTTTGAGAAAATTTCAATGTTGTCTTTCAGCTGCTCCAAGGTGGACATCCCGCTCAGGATGGTACTGATCTGCGGGTAATTGATCAGGTGCCGGAACGCCCACTCAACCGCCGGGCGTTTAACCGGGGCTGAATCGTAAACCTCTTTGACCGGAGCGGGCGCGTTGACAAGGCCGCCGCCGCGGAGAGGCTCCATAATGACAAGGGCTGTTCCTTTTTCTCCTGCAAGCTTAATCGCCTTCTCAGTTACTTCCTGGTCAACGTCGAGCAGGTTCTGCTGGACCTGGCACATATCCCAGTCGTAGGTGTTCATCACGTCACTGAACGTGTCGTAACCGCCATGGTACGAAAAGCCGATTGCCTTGATCATTCCCTCTTCGCAGAATTTTTCGTACTCCTCATACACCTTGCGCCGTTTGATCTCATCCCAAACGCCTGCCTGGATGTTGTGGATCAGGTAGACGTCTATGTAGTCAGTCCGCAATTTTTTGAGGGTATTTTCCAGGTTCCTGCGGATATCCCCCTGGGTTTTCATAACGTTAAAAGGCTGCTTGGTCGCAATTTTCACCTTGCTGCGGTATTTACCCTCCAGAGCCTCTCCCAAAACAGCTTCACTGGTTTGATTGTGGTAACCGAAAGCGGTGTCGAAGTAGGTGATTCCGTGTTCAGCGGCATATCGGATCAGTTCAAACGCTTTCTCCAAGTCAACTTTCATGCCGCCGTTTCCATCCGGAACACGGGGCAGACGCATACAACCCAGGCCGAGCGAAGACACCTCATAGCCGAGTTTGCCGTAAGGACGATAGTTCATAAATTTCACCCTTTCTGTAATATTTCTGGTTTATTTACACAAATTCATCATACCATATGATCCGCAAAAAAACAATGGACAAGAAAAAAACACACAAAACGCGGGGCAGCAGGAACCGGACACCCGCCTGCTACATAGAATACTAACAATCACATTTTGCAAAGGCGGTGCGGCATTTGAGAATACATATTGTTCAAAAAGGGGATACCGTTTGGAAAATTGCCCGCCAGTACGGTGTTTCTCCGCAGCGGATCATCAGTGACAACAGCATTACAAATCCCTATAACCTGCCCGTTGGACAGGCGCTGGTTATCCTAATACCCGAGACGGTTTACACCGTCCGCCCTGGCGACACTCCTGCCTCAATTGCCTCCCAGTTCGGGATCACTGTAATTGAGCTGCTCCAGAACAACCCCACCTTGACCGTCTCCCCACCGATCCGGCCAGGGCAGCCGCTCATCATCCGGTTCCAGGGGGAAAAACGGCGGCAGGTTTTTACAAACGCGTACGCGTACCCGTATATCCCGCGGAGTACTCTTGTCTATGCCCTTCCCTTTTTGAGCGCGCTCACCATCTTTGGGTATGGCTTTACCGTGGAGGGCGATCTGATCGGTATCAACGACCAGCCGCTGATCAACCTCGCCTATCAGTACAAAACCGCACCGGTGATGCTGATTTCATCCATCACCGAAGACGGTAACTTCAGTGGGGAACGGGCGAGCATGCTCTTCAGCGACCCAACCCTGCAGGATAAGGTTCTGGACCAGGTTGAAGCGGTTATGCTGGAAAAAGGGTATCTGGGGTTGGATATTGACTTTGAATATATCCAACCAGAGGACCGCGACGGATTCATCCGTTTTATTGATACTGCCCGGCAGCGGCTGAACCCACAGGGCTTTTTTGTCAATACCGACCTTGCTCCCAAAACCTCAGGCGTTCAACGCGGACTGCTTTATGAGGCGCACGACTACCCGGCAATTGGCGAGGTGAGCAACACCGTGCTCCTGATGACCTACGAATGGGGATATACCTACGGCCCGCCGATGGCAGTCGCCCCACTTAACAAGGTGCGTGAGGTTGTCTCCTACGCGGCTTCAGTTATTCCACCCGACAAAATATTGCTGGGAATTCCGAACTATGGCTACGACTGGCCGCTTCCCTTTGAACGCGGCGTGACCAGCGCGACTTCAATCGGTAACGATTACGCGGTGGAGCTGGCAGCCCGGTTTGGGGCGGAAATCCGGTATGACGAAACTTCCCAGTCGCCGTTCTTTGAGTATTATCGGCCCGGAGGCGTTAAACATGTCGTCTGGTTTGAAGACGTGCGGAGTATCATGGCAAAATACGACCTGGCCGATGAATTCAGCCTGCTGGGCGCCGGGTACTGGAACGCTATGCGTCCCTTCAACCAAAACTGGGCCTTCCTCAGCGCGGCATACGACATCAAGAGAATTGTGCAATAATTTATTCACCCCCGGTAAAACCGGGGGATTTTTCTTGCCTTCTCGGCGACACTAATTTAAAAGCGGCCGCCAGGCCGGCCGCTTTTAATCTTCATCGCCATTTTAACAACACTATGCTCGTAAAGAATTATTATTTTCCCACTCATTGAAAATAGTGTGCCGCAGGATATACTCCAGAGGATAAATCAATGCTCCTTTTCATCAACACAAACATACAAGTTGACTTTTCAGCTTTTTGGCGGATAATAAAAGAAAAGGTGGTGTTCACATGTTTTGCATAAAATGTGGAACTAAATACGAGGGGTATTTTTGCCCCAAATGCGGAATGAGCAGCGCAATACAAAATAATAACGCATCAAGGCTCCTAAACAGCCCTTTTAAAAAGCTGGCCCTGTTTTCAATCGGCGGTGTCTGCCTTTTCTTGGGGCTTCCTTTTTCTGTATCGCTGCTTGCACCTCCCGGGCTTGAAAATCTTTCTTTATTTATCGTCGGAATGGTTTTTGTAGCCGTCGCCGCGTTCTGTTTTATTATGGCTTTTCGCGTTATAAAACGCGAACGTAAATATAACCGCTATGCAGCATTAATCGGCGTCAGAAAAAAAATTCCCCTTAACTGGATCGCGCAGAAGATGAATAAAACTGTGACCGAAGTTATAAAGGATTTACATAAAGCAGTTAGCCTTGGCCTGTTTCCAGATGCCCACATAGATGAAAAAAACGGTTATCTGCTTTTCCCAAACAGAGATTTAGGCGCGATGGAGACCGTCATCTGTCCAAACTGCGGCGCAGGTGTAGATATTATGACAGGGTACCAATCCAACTGCAATTTCTGCGGAGCAATTTTAAACCAGAAACAATAAAAATCTGGAAGCCAGCCCCCGTAGCTTTTGATTTGTTTGTGCTCACCAACTAAAACGCAATTTCGCCCTGAAGTTTATGAAAGCATCGCTTTCCGGCAAAGTATGCACTTAGTCGACGTTTAAAAAATACTCCATTGAAAAATACAGCAGGTAAGGCACTGTGGAGACCAAAAAGACAATGGAGAAGCGTTTCTTCCACTGTTTTGCATGAAGCAAAACACTTGCCCGGCACATTTGCAAAGCCCTTATATGCACGATTCCGCTCTCTATATCTGTCAGAAGCTAATACCACCGGCAAAGCCGGTAGCTTGCATTGACCCTATAAGGACTAATGACAGTCGAGTCTTAAGACGCATGAACAATCATGACTTCAGGCACCCGTATGTCAAGCCCACGACAAAAAAATTTGCATCTTTTCTGAAGTTTTTTCGGGCAGCCGTAATAACTGCCCGTATCTATTCCATACGGTATTCATGGCTTATTTCTCCTTTCCAGATTTCACCGATCCTAAAAAGTCTTGCATAACATATTCTATCTCAATCCGATCTCCCGGAAAAACATATACCTTGCTGATAAGCCGGTCTATCAGCGATTGCGTCAGGACATCGGCATTGTCTACTTCCTGAACAATTTCCCTTTGTTTCAGCTTTGCCTCATAGTCACTTTGTATCCGTTTGGTCTGCGCCGTGATGGTAGCATGAACATTCTTTGCCTGTACCAGTTCAGCGTCATATACCGCTTTCTGTGACCGATAGGATTCCAGATCAATCTCTCCAAGTGCATACTGTTCATAAAGCTGCCGTTTACTGTCTTGGATAACCCGCAGCTTTTCTTCATGCTCGGCCTGTTGGACAGTCTGTAAATCCAGTTTATCCTTGCTGCTGTCAATCCCCAGAGCAGGAAGCATCTGCGCCCGGATTGTTTCAAGGACTGCCTGCTCCAAATCAGACATCTTCACCCGCACACCATGACAGGGAAAATTTTCTGCCACTTCGGAATGACGGCAGTAAAACCATGCTCCATTTCTGAGTGACATGGCATGATCGCAGCAGCCACAGAATACTTTTCCACGAAGAAGGTAATCACGGCGTTTTTTATTCGGAAGGGAGAACCGCTTGATGGAAGCGTTGGCCTGCTTGAACAGCTCCTTACTAACAATCGCAGGATGATGGTCAGGAATTTTGAACCATTCACTTTCAGAGCCTCACCATAGCTGCCGGAAGCAAATACCCGTTCCGTCATTTCTTTTGCCGGGTCCTTCAGCCCATGCTCCCGCAGGGTGCGGCCTGCGATCCCAACCAGATTGAACACATTTCCGTCCTGGCCGATCAGGGCACAGCCCGGCTTTTCCTGTTCCACCGCAGGTTCTCCGATAAAACCGCCCAGACGGTTCGGCACAAAGTCCGACAGCCAGGTGCCACCGAAATTTGCATGGGTCTGTAAGCGCCACATGGCGAGCTTTCCGATATTCAGATCCACACCCTCAAAGGGGTAAAGCAGACAGGTCAGGTCCTCGTACTGAAATGTGCTGATGTTCTGGAACTTTGAACCATTCTGCAAAATACCAGCCTCGGTCAGCATATCATTGATCCCATCCAGCCATTCCTGCAGATCTCCGCCGCAGCCGATCAGGACCAGTCCTTCCTGATCCTCCATACGGCGAAGTTCTTCTGTGGTAATTGTGGTAATACTCATATAAAATCGCCTCCTATCGTTCCTGTTGATATTTGATTTTTGGTTTATCCGTTTTTATTTCCGGTATTCTCTGTAACTGTTCCCGGACTGATACTTTCTGCTCAGCAGCGATAATATCTGACAGAGGCCGCTCCCAGCGCTTTCCAAAGCCCCGGATCACGGTTTCGTCCTGAGCGCCATTTTCTCTAAACATTTCCAATGTACGGAAAGCCCGGTCAAACAACCATACGCACCGTTCATCCACGCTGGGCGCAAAATGGATCACACCTTTGGGATAATTGCTGCCGGTACCGATCCAGCCCCGAACAAAATCATCATAGCCCTTTGTGATTCCTGCCCCGGCCAGCTCGTCAGCATGACTGGAAAGCAGCAGATTCTTCGGTTCATACTGATACCCCAAAACCAATATGCCGGTCTTCGGATTGTACATAAATCTTCGGTTCTGTATCTGCTGCATATCAATGGATTGCCGGGTGGTATCTACACACATGCTCTCTTTTTTGATTGCTATGTTCTCTATCTGCCTCCCTCCTGATTCTTTTCCTTTGTCCGCAACTTACCCCTGTTTCGGTGGGCCGGAGTATTCTTATATAGGCCCACTTAAAACCGCAGCGAAAAAGCCCTGCTATGCAAGCACTTTTGGAGCTAAATTGCGTACACATCACCTTATTTTTTGCCGTTCCCGGCGCTTTCGTTCCCGCTCAGATTTTCGCCTTGCATAGATCCGGCAAGCATCCGAACAATATGCCTGGCTGGTGGTGGGAAGATATGCCTTCCCACACACCGGGCAGTTTTTTTGACGCATGGAAGTATCTTCGCCTGTAATGGCAGCTTCCAGCGCCGGATCCGTTGGCAGCAAGGCATCCCGGAAGTACCGGCACAGTGACCCGGTCCACCATTTGTTCAGCATATAGCAGGGGCAGTCCAGCGGAAGACATATCTTGTCCGTACTGTCATAGTTGGCGCAATGACCAACCAGGTGCCGGATCGCCGCACGTTCCGATCTTGTCAGTTCCCGCGAAACCGGGGCGCTCATTTGCGCCTGCCTTTCGCAGCCGGAAATTCCAGCTTGAAGTTCACATATTTTCCGCCTGTATCATCCAGAAGCACCACCGCATCATAGGTGCTGCCGGTCTTTTCACTGTACAGTCCGGACATAGAAACGCGGCCCTCTTTTAAAAGAGCAGCCGCAACAGATTTTGTGATGGTTTTCTTCTTGGAAGAAAAGAATTTATTATCTTTCCAGAGTGCAAAGGAACAGTCCCGATTGTCACAGAAAAAGCCCTTTTTGCCCTCATACACGGAAGCACCGCAGCGGGGGCAGGTGCCCACAGCTTCACGCTTTCCGTGCGCATCCGGGAACAGTGCCGCAAAGCGTTCCTCCGGGACAGAATGTTCTCTGACCAGTTCCCGGCACATTTCCATGATCCCATCCATAAAGGAATCTGCGGAAAGCTCGCCACGTTCCACCTGCTTCAGCATGGATTCCCATTCGGCGGTCAGGATCGGGGACTTGACTTTTTCCGGGAGGACAGCAATCAGATTGACACCTTTTTCCGTAGGGAGAAGCTGCTTTTTCTTACGCTGCACAAAACCGGCAGAAACCAGCTTTTCCAGTGTAGCCGCACGGGTAGCCGGGGTGCCCAGACCCTTACGCTCGGAATCCTCCGGCATATCCTCAGCCCCGGCAGTCTCTATTGCCGCCAGAAGACTGTCTTCGGTGAAATGCTTCGGTGGGGATGTCTTGCTTTCCCGAACACTGGCAGAGACCATTCCAAAAACCTGCCCCTTTTTCAGCACAGGCAGTGCGGTATTCTTTCTTTTTACGCTGCAAGGTCTCAGCGCAGAGCCGCACCTGCTCGTCGAAAACGGCATTGACTTCCTTTTGTGTGATAAAACATCCCTCCTTTGACATAGAAAAACCGGCTACTCCAATTTCAATCAGAATAGCCGGTGGCATAAAATATATAGTTATTAAAGTGAGTTGATCTCTTTTTCCAGTTCCCGGACAGCACCCATAACGGTATCAAAATCAGGAACATCTCCATAAAGCATGTCTTTCATGGCCTCGTAATCCGCAGCCAGTGCTCCAAATCGGTACTCCGGTGGAATCAGCTTCAATGTTCCGGGTACTGCCTCAGGGTATTTTGCCCATGCTCTCGGATAGAATTTCATTTTGAAATCCACCACTGTTTTCAGCAGTTCCACCCGCGCAAAAGCAGCATCCTTAACAAAAGTCTGTGCCATACGGTAGAGGTCGTAATAATGTCTGGAATACCGTTGGGGCATTTCCAGATGTTCCGGTCTGTTTGCCTCGTGGTGCAGGATCGTGGCTTTCTCCCAAAAGGTTCGCTCCGGTGCGACTGTCAGGATCGCCGTATCTTTCTGCGCAAAAATCTTCGGGTAATAAGTTGCCGCATAAGGTTCGATTTGGGCAATTTTAGCAGGGGTCCATGCTGCCAGAGCACCAATTTCCAGACGAATGACCTGCAAGGTCGATTGGTTGGTAAACAGGTGGGGATAGGCAAAAATAACCGTTTGTCTGTCTTTTTCGTCTATGTAGATATTGGCCTCAATGCCAAGTTCCTGTGACAGTTCTGCCTTAATTGTCGGACAAAACTGTTCTGCCAGAAAGACCTCTGCCCGTGCATTGGCCTCTTTGTTAAAAGCATCCTGTTTGGTGTTGGAACGCTTCTCCCAGGGTTCGTCTTTGCCATAGCCCAGCACCCGCCAATCCAGAATCAGATCAATATCTTCGGAAAAGCGGCTGATCAGATTAAAGGCTTTTGATAAACTGGTACCGCCCTTAAAGGTGATTGCATCTTTCCACGGACAGCGGTGGAAAAGATAATCCAGTGTAAAGCATACCCAAAAGTCTTTTTCCACAATGGCATCGTTCAGGCCCATCTTATCTGCTGTATTTCGGAACAGCTCTTGCCGGTCAATTTCTGACAGTCTTGCTATTTTTCTCATTGCGCGTTACCTCCGCATATCTGCCGGATCGTATCATAGACCCAATCCGTAGATTCAGTTGCTTCTTTCAAACAAGCTTTCTTGTCATCAGCCGTTAATTTTTCAGAAAGGACCTGAATGATCTCTGGGGTCACATTCGATTTTCCTAAAGTCTTTAATGCCTGAATGACCAAACTCGTCATATAGGACAGCCCGGTGATCTCTTTGTTGGTTCGGTGCTTAAATTCCAGCTTTGTGGAATTCCACTCATAGGTCTTGTAGGGTCCGTCGCTGATGTAGGACCAAACCGCTGTTACCTGCGTGGATAGCCCTAATAGATTCAATGCCGTATTTCCACAAGGCGCAATGGTCCAGTGATAACTCCGGGCCAATGCCTTTGCAACCGCGTCTGGGTCTGCTGCTACATATTCGTCAAGCAGCTTACTGTATTTGGGCTTTTCATACACGCCCTTTAATATTCTGCGGAGCGTTCCGGTCTGTGTTAGTCTGTTCAGATTTCGCCGGATCGTTTCGGTATCTGCAATATCAGCAAAATCAGAACTTACAAAGATTGTACCCTCTGGCACACAGCCAATTCGTTCTTGTATCTGTTTGGAATACCCATTTGCCACAGTCATCGCCTCCTTTGTCCCGAATATTATATATTATTCGGGACAAATTTTCAATAGATTACGCAATTCTTGTTTAGAGTATTTCCAGAATAAACAGAAGTATTCAATTTGGAAAATGAAATTTGATAATTCACGCCAGAAGATCTATGCTCAGTTGTCCCGTATTTTATATATTATTCGGGACATTTTATGCGCTCGGCAGATAGATCCAGTCGTGCATCAGGCATACAGAAGGTTCGTCCTCCCTGGGAACCAGCCGGTAAGTACATTCCTCATACACGGTCCGTTTGTCCTCGATCTCCATGCCGTAAGCCTTATAGAAACGGTACTCCAGATTGGAAATAATGCAGCGGAGGGTCTGCAGCGCCTCACGCTGGCTGGTGATGATCAGCTCCCGGTCAATGCTCCGCAGTAAAAACAGCAGGGACTTGTAAAGTTGGATCTCTGTCCGATAGGGGCGGCAGTCCATCTTTTCAAGCCATGTATTAAAAGCAACAGGCCCGCTCTGGATCACCGTGCGCTCCGGGTGATAATACTCGTAGCAGTCCAGGTTGGCAGTATTCAGAAGATACAGCATTTCCTTCACTTCATTTTCCGGCATATCATAAAACCGCAAAAGAGACCGGTACAAATGGACATAGCCGGGGATCGAAATAATGGTATTTACCATGTAATAAAAGACCTCCTTATAAATGGCAGGAGCGGAAGGCATTGGCCCTCCGCTCCCGGTTTCAAAAGTATTTAGTTTTCAGGTACCGCGATCAGCTTGCCCATGACGATAAAGCGTTCCGTGCCGCCAGGTCTGCAAGTGGAGAGGGTCAGCACCTTATCGCTGGAAGTAACCGTTACATCACCTTCCACCACAGAGCGCTCCAGCATGGTGTTCAGCCAGGTCGTATAGGCTCCATCGTCCTTCCAGCTTAAACGCCAGGGAGAAGTATCTTCCCCGGACTCGGAAGGCTTGGCAGGAAATGCCGCGAACAGTTCCACAACATAACCACCTTCAGGGGTGACAAGAAACATTTCCTTATGCGCGTCGAAAAATTCCTGACTGTCATATTCATTCAGAACAGCAAACATGGAACCATCCCGCATATTGTGGCCGTAGATAATGGTATTGCGGTCTGCAAAATCATCCTGATTTTCATAATCCGCAAACAGGCAGCCGGTCTTGTTGTAGGTACCATCGTAAAGGTGGTCCAGATAGTAATCGTTGTTGTCAGTCTGCGTACTTTCATCAGAATATCTTCAAATATATTGATAATTGCACTGTTCCTCAACAAGGATGGGATATTATTTTCCATTCACAAAGCCATGATATCTATGTGGAAATGAAAAATAAACACAATACGATGAATTCTTCGTCTTCTCAAAAGACATATATGCGGATGATGGCAAAAGTATTAGAAGACGAGCGTTGTGAATGTTTTCTAGTTGAAGCTCTGGCACCTAAGTCAAGAAATATAATCTGGTCTTGCTCTTTAGATGGGAAAAACTTTCAGGTACCTCAAATACATAGAGTATCAATTGATCAGTTTTATAAAATAGTGACGGGAAACGAAAATGCATTTTTCGATTTATGCCAACAGCTTCCAAAAACTATTCACAAAGTAATTCAGCTAGAGGGAGTATGGCTATTAGAGAAAGACACCGTGTTGCAGGAGCTCCATCAAATAAACCCTGATGTATTAACTGCGCTCTATATATTAGCATTTAAAACTTACGAGGGTTTTGATAGGCTTTGATTGAGCTTATATTTACAATCGAGCCCAACCTGCGTAATTTGTTGTAAATATTACAACATCAAGTTATCAGTACCTCAAATTTCTTAAATGCATTATTTTAACAGAGGTCAGCATTGACGCATCGCTT
>CACXEO010000081.1 GCA_902766785.1 Oscillospiraceae bacterium
CCTTGTTGCTCACGTTCGTTCGCAATAAGAACCCTCACTTGGGCGCAATCACAGATTGCGAATGGGTTCCCCAGAACCTTGTTGCTCGCCTGTCGGCTCGCAATAATCTTTTTCTGTGTAAAAATCTTAACGTTTAGTATTCTTAAATTTAATGGCAACCGAAAGGAATTTATCAGGTATGGCAAAGATGTGGGCAGGCCGCTTCCAGAAGGAAGTCGACTCCAAGGTAAATGATTTTAATTCCTCGGTCTCTTTTGACCAGCGGATGTTCAAGCAGGACATTGGCGGAAGTATTGCGCACGCGACGATGCTTGGAGAAACCGGAATTATTGAGAAAAGCGAAGCAGAGGCAATCTGCGCCGGGCTTGCAGCAATCCTCAGCGGCCTTGAAAACGGCGTGTTGGAAATTGACCCTACCGCGGAGGATATCCATATGTTTGTGGAGGCGGAGCTGACAAAAAGGCTCGGCAGTACCGGCAAACGGCTTCATACGGCCCGCAGCCGGAATGACCAGGTTGCACTCGACATCAGGCTTTACCTCCTCGACGAAACCGAGGAAATCAAGGCGCTGGTCAAGGAGCTCACACAGGCGCTCTGCACCCTTTCCAAAGACCACCTTGAAACGGTTATGCCGGGGTACACCCATTTACAGCGCGCCCAGCCCATCACCTTTGCCCATCACCTGATGGCCTATACCCAAATGTTCCTGCGGGATCTGTCCCGTTTAAAAGATGTTAAAAAACGGATGAATTACTCCCCTCTTGGGAGCGGCGCCTTGGCGGGCACCACCTACCCGATTGACCGGGAAATGGTCGCCGGGCAGCTCGGAATGAGCGGGATTACTCAAAACAGCCTTGACGGTGTTTCGGACCGGGACTTTTGCCTGGAACTTGCCGCCGCCCTGTCAATCCTGATGGTTCACCTCTCCCGGTTCAGCGAGGAGATCATCCTCTGGTGCTCCTGGGAATTCAAGTTCATAGAACTGGACGATGCTTACGCGACCGGCTCAAGCATCATGCCCCAGAAAAAGAACCCGGATATCACCGAATTGATCCGTGGAAAATGCGGACGGGTTTTCGGTGACCTGACCACCCTGCTCACCATGATGAAAGGTTTACCGCTTGCCTATAATAAGGATATGCAGGAGGATAAAGAGGCAATTTTTGACGCGGTTGATACCGCTAAACTCTGCCTTGCCACCTTTATCCCAATGCTTGAAACCATGACGGTTTTGAAAGAAAATATGCGCGCTGCGGCCGCAAAGGGGTTTATCAACGCGACCGACTGCGCTGACTATCTCGTCAAAAAGGGACTTCCTTTCCGTGACGCTTACAAATGCACCGGCGAACTGGTGGCAGCCTGCATTAAACAGGGGTTAACGCTTGAGACACTTCCGCTGGAAGCCTACCAAGCCTCGTGCAACCTGTTTGAAAGCGATATTTATGACGCTATTAACCTGGAAACCTGTGTCAAAGGGCGCACCGTTCCCGGAGGCCCGGCGCCGGAAAGCGTAAAGCTTCAAATTAAACTGGCGGAACAGGAACTGAAACAGTATTGAAATGGTATCGACTGAAGAAAGGCGGGATTTTATGGTAAATATCGGGATTATCGGCGCGACCGGCTACGCGGGGGTGGAATTGCTCAGAATCGCCCTGCATCATCCGGAAGTCAAGGTCGCCGCCCTTTCCTCGGTCAGTTTTGAAGGAAAGGCGATCAGCGAGGTTTATCCGAACCTCAAGAGTATTTGTGACGACGTCCTGGTGGATGAAGACACCGTCATTAAAAAAAGCGACGTTGTCTTTGCTTCCCTCCCCCACGGCCTGTGCGAGCCGCTCGCAAAAAAATGCGTAGAAAAAGGCGCCCTGTTCATCGACCTGGGCGCTGATTTCCGCCTTAACGACGAAGCGGATTACAACAAGTGGTATGGGCTTGATTATAATGAGCCGGAGCTGCATAAAGTCTCCGCGTACTGTATTCCGGAACTTCACCGCAAGGCTTTGAAAACGGCGAAAATCATCGGCAATCCGGGGTGCTACCCTACCAGTATCGGGCTGGCGCTGGCTCCCGCCCTCAAAGGCGGGTTAATCGACCCGAACAGCATTATCATAGACAGCAAATCCGGCGTCACCGGGGCTGGGCGGGGGCATTCCCAGACCACCCATTACCCCGACTGCAACGAGGCGTTTTCCCCCTATAAAATTGCGGCGCATCGGCATACTCCTGAAATTGAGCAGACCCTTTCGGAGCTTGCGGGTGAAAAACTCTTTGTCACCTTTGTTCCCCATCTGCTCCCGGTCAACCGCGGGATTGTTTCTACCATTTATGCCTCCCTCAATGAAACAAAAGAACTTGACGCGGTCATTGCCGCTTACAAAGAATTTTATAAAGGTGAACCATTTGTCCGGGTACTGGACAAAGGCGGGGTCGTCAACCTGAAAAACGTGCGGATGTCTAATTACTGCGATATTTCGCTTCACCTCGATCCCCGCACCGGGCGGCTGATTATTGTGTCGGCAATCGACAACATGGTCAAAGGCGCGGCCGGGCAGGCTATCCAAAACATGAACATTGCCTGCGGGCTTTCAGAGACGACCGGTCTCGATATGATACCACCCGCATTTTAATAATCCACCAAAAAAGGAGCGAAAAATTCTGTGTTTATCAAATTTAACGGCTTTGACTTTGTAGAGGGCGGCGTTTGTGCCGCAAAAGGTTTTACCGCTTCAGGAATCCACAGCGGTATCCGGAAAAATAAAGAAAAAGCGGATCTGGCCCTGATTAGCTGTGAAGTCCCCTGCAATGCCGGTGCCATTTATACCCAGAACAAAGTAAAAGGCGCTCCGTTAACAGTTACAAAGGCAAATCTTTCAAACGGCAGGGCTCAAGCGGTGATCTGCAATAGTGGGAATGCCAACACCTGCAACGCAAATGGGGAAGAAATTGCCCGCCAGATGTGTGAAATTGCTGGAAACGCGCTTGGAATCCCGGCAGAAGATGTGGTCGTCTGCTCGACCGGCGTCATTGGGCTTCCAATGCCGATTGAACCGATCCGTGACCACATTGAGCCGCTCAAGTCTTCTCTTTCCGTCGACGGCAGTATCCGTGCCGCGCAGGCAATTATGACGACCGACACTTTCCCAAAGGAAATTGCCATTTCCTTTATCCTGGACGGTAAAGTCTGCCATATTGGCGGCATTGCCAAGGGCAGCGGGATGATTCATCCCAATATGGCAACCATGCTTTGTTTCCTGACAACCGATGTTGCCATTGAACCGGAATGGCTCCAACGTGCAATCAAAAAAGTAGCGGATATCACTTTTAACATGGTCAGTGTTGACGGTGATACTTCGACAAATGATATGGTGTCCATCCTTGCTTCCGGCCTTGCTGGAAATTCCATTATTAACCATGAGGGCAGCGCCTACGACCTGTTCGTCAACGCTCTTTACGCAGTGATGATGAACCTTTCCCGCGAACTTGCCCGGGATGGCGAAGGGGCGACGAAACTTCTTGAATGCGCGGTAAACGGCGCGCCGGATGAGACGACTGCTAAAAAAATTGCCAAGTCGGTCATCACTTCTTCTCTGTTCAAATCCGCCATGTTCGGTGCTGACGCGAACTGGGGCCGAATCCTCTGTGCGGTGGGTTATACCGACGCGGAATTTAACATTGACCGTATTTCCGTCCATCTTGCCTCTGCAAAAGGCAGCATTCAGGTCTGCGAAAACGGGGCGGGCGTTCCGGTGGATGAAGACAAAGCAAAACAAATCCTGCTGGAGGACGAGATCAAGATCATTATCGATCTCGGTTATGGCGAAGGATCCGCTATGGCGTGGGGCTGCGACCTCACCTATGATTACGTAAAAATAAACGGCGACTACCGTACCTGATAAAAGTCAATCTTTCTTCAAAGGGAACAACAATGTTTCCCGATTGCGAAAGTAAAAAATCATTTCAACTTGATAAGGCGGGTGTTTTCAAGATGCATATCACCAACGAAGAAAAAGCGAAAGTTCTGGTTGACGCGCTCCCCTATATCCAGAAATACTACAACAAGGTTGTAGTCGTCAAATACGGCGGCAACGCCATGTTGAACGAAGGCCTCAAACAGGCCGTTATGTCAGACGTTGTACTGCTTTCCCTGATCGGGATCAAAGTGGTGCTCATCCACGGGGGCGGCCCCGAAATCAACACCATGCTCGACCGCGTTGGAATTGAGAGCAAATTTATCGGCGGGCTGCGTTATACCGATGAAGACACCGCTGATATCGTTCAGATGGTGCTGGCCGGTAAAGTGAACAAAAGCCTTGTTTCCCTCTTGCAGAAGCATGGCGGTAAAGCGCTCGGCCTCTGCGGGACAGACGGCGGCATGATTAACGTCAAAAAGCTGGAAGGCGAAAACGACCTTGGCTATGTCGGCGATATTGTGGGCATCAATACCGACCCAATTGTCAACGCCCTTGACAACGGCTATATTCCGGTCATCGCAACCGTTGCGGCCGATGACGACGGCCAGGTTTATAACATTAACGCCGATACGGCAGCGGCGCGGATTGCCTCCGCTCTCGGTGCGGAGAACGTCATCCTGATGACCGATATCCGCGGGCTTCTCAGGGATAAGGACGACGAAGAGACGCTGATTCCCGTGGTACAGGTCAGCGAGGTACCCTACCTGATCAACCAGGGTATTATTTCCGGCGGGATGATTCCGAAGATCCAGTGCTGTGTGGAAGCGGTGCGAAGAGGCGTCAACCGCGCGTTTATTATCGACGGGCGGATTCCTCATTCAATCCTGATTGAGATGCTTTCCAATGAAGGTATCGGCACCATGTTCCTTTAATAAAAGAAAGGCGGACAGCATGAATTCAGCAGAGTTAAAAGCAGTTGATCAGCAGTATGTTGCAAACACCTACGCGCGGTTTGATCTCGCGCTGAAAAGCGGAAAGGGCGCGACCTGCTGTGATTACGAGGGGAATTCCTATATTGATTTTACCAGCGGGATCGGCGTAAATTCGCTCGGATTCTGCAACGAGAGGTGGTCGGCGGCGGTCGCAGAACAGGTTTCCACCCTCAACCATATTTCAAATTTGTATTACACCGAGCCCGGCGCGGTTCTTGCCGAATCACTCTGTAAAGCGACCGGCTATAAGAAAGTGTTTTTCGGCAACTCGGGGGCGGAGGCAAACGAAGGGGCCATCAAAGCCGCAAGAAAATACAGCTATGACAAATACGGCGAAGGGCGCTCCACCATTCTGACACTGGTCAATTCCTTCCACGGCAGGACGGTTACCACCCTTTCCGCAACCGGGCAGGAGCATTTCCACCAGTTCTTTTTCCCCTTCACCGGGGACTTCAGCTATGCCCTTGCCAACGATATTGCCGACGTCAAGGAGAAACTCAACGGTTCCGTCTGCGCAGTCATGATTGAATTTATCCAAGGCGAGGGCGGTGTAGTACCGCTTAACGAAGGGTTCGTAAAAGAACTTGCCGCCCTCTGCGCGGAAAAAGACGTGCTCCTGATTGCGGACGAGGTACAGACCGGCGTGGGCCGGACTGGGAAGTTCCTGGCTTCCGAGTGGTACGGCGTTCATCCGGATATCACTACCCTTGCCAAAGGCTTGGGCGGCGGACTGCCGATCGGCGCGGTACTGCTGGGTGAAAAAGCGGAATTTGTACTGGGGTATGGCGATCACGGTTCCACCTTCGGCGCAAACCCAATTAGCTGCGCCGGGGCAAATGCCGTAATGGAAACGGTTTTAAAGCCGGAGCTGCTCAGCAAGGTAGCTTCCCGGTTCGAACAGGTTCAAAAAGCGCTTTCCAGCTGTGCTGAGGTTTCCGGCGTAACCGGAAAAGGGATGATGATTGGAATCTCCCTGAAAAACAAAAAGTCAGGCGATGTGGCAAAAGCCTGTATTGAAAAAGGGCTCCTTGTTCTGACAGCGAAAGAAAAGGTACGGCTCCTCCCTCCCCTGACAATATCGGATGAGGAATTTGAAAAAGGGCTTTCTATTCTATTGGCTGTACTGAACCAATAACCTGTGATAACGGAGGAAAACAATGAAACACCTGCTTAAAATGTTGGACCTTTCAAAAGAGGAAATTATCAACCTTTTGAACCTTGCGGACCAGCTTAAATATGAAAAAAAATATGGGATTCCCCATAAACACCTTGAAGGTAAAACATTGGGGATGATCTTCCAGAAATCATCCACCCGTACCCGGGTTTCCTTTGAGGTCGGGATGTACCAGCTGGGCGGCAAGGCTCTCTTTTTGAGCTCGAATGATCTGCAGATCGGCCGGGGCGAACCGGTTCAAGATACCGCGCGGGTACTTTCCCGCTATCTGGACGGCATCATGATCCGCACCTTTGAGCAGCAGGAGGTCGAAGACCTTGCGAATTACGGCAGCATCCCGGTCATCAACGGTTTGACCGATTTCTGCCATCCCTGCCAGGTCCTTGCCGATTTAATGACCATCCGGGAATACAAAGGCACTCTTGAAGGGCTCAAGATGTGCTACATCGGCGACGGGAACAACATGGCGAATTCCCTGATCGTGGGCGGCATCAAGACCGGGATGCAGGTTTCCATCGCCTGCCCGGCCGAGTACCGCCCCGCAAAAGAGGTGCTGGAGTTTGCCTACGAAAACGGCAAGTTCTCCATGACGTCTAATATTCTGGACGCCGCCAAAGACGCGGACGTTATTTTCACCGACGTCTGGGCTTCGATGGGCCAAGAGGGGGAGGCGGAAAAACGCAAGAAAGCCTTTGCGGGCTATCAGGTTAACGCCGCCGTCATGGCGGTTGCAAAACCGGACGCGATGGTTCAGCACTGCCTGCCTGCCCATCGTGAGGAAGAAATCACCGCCGATGTGTTTGAAAAACACGCGGATGAAATTTTTGAAGAAGCGGAAAACCGCCTCCATGCGCAAAAAGCGGTTCTGGTAACCTTAATGAAGGACGAAAAAGCGAAGTAAGAACCTGACCCATTTACGCAATCGCAGATTGCGAATGGGTACCCCAGAACCTTGTTACTCGCCTGTCGGCTCGTAATAACAACCTGAC
>CACXEO010000082.1 GCA_902766785.1 Oscillospiraceae bacterium
ATAAGAACCCGGTCCATTGGCGCAAACAAAGTTTGTGGATGGGCGCCCCGGAACCTTGTTGCTCACGTTGTTCGCAATAAGAACCCGGCCCATTAGCGCAAACAAAGTTTGCAGATGGGCGCCTCGGAACCTTGTTGCTCGCTTTCAGCTCGCAATAGAAAACACCCTTTCCATATTTTGGAAAGGGTGTTTTTTTATGTCCGGCTACAGGCTGAAATCCGCAGCTTCCAAACAAGCGTCGATCGCCTTTTTCCCGTCCTCCGAAATCGGCAGGAGGGGAAGCCGTGGCGCGCCGCCGAAGTAGCCGTTTTTATCCATGGCATACTTGACGCCCGCCACACCGTACTTGCCCGAGATGCTGAGGTTTGCTTTGATCAGCTCCCGGTTGAGAGCGGCCGCTTTTTCGTACCGGCCGTCCATGAAATAGTCATAGAGGCGGCAGACAACTTCGGGGGTTGAATTTGCCAGCGAAATAATTCCCCCAATGCCGCCGTTTAACAGGCAGCTCAGGAATGTGTTGATCGACCCGGAAAGCACCTGGAACCCTTCCGGGGCGCTCAGGGCGATCTTTTCCATGTTTCCGGAGGAGGAATCCTTAATGCCCACGATGTTCGGGTGCTTGGCGCATTCGTTGATGACATTCACGCTCAGCGCAATCCCGCCGCAGAACTGGGGCGCGTTGTAGAGCATGCAGGGGGTATCGACCGCGGAGGCGACGTCGGTAAAGTATTTGATCAGAACCTCGTCCTTCATCATGCTCTTGAAGTAGCAGGGGGAAAGGAGGGTGATGTAATCAGCGCCAAGTTTTTCCATCTCCTTTGCAAAGGAGATGGTCTCAGCCGTGGATTCAAAGATGGAACCCGCCATCACAATCTGCTCCGGGGCCTTGTTCTCAATGATGACCCTGGCAACCTCAATTTTTTCATCCCAGGTCAGCGATTTGTTCTCTCCGTTTGAACCCAGCGCCAGATATCCGGCAAGCGGGGTCCTTGCGTACTTAAGGACATTTTCTTTCAGCGCTTCAAGGTTTAAAGAACCGTCCGGGTTAAAGGTTGTTGTAATCGGTGAAAAAACACCGGTGCAAAGTTTGCTCATGTCGTCCGCCTTTCTTACAGAGCCTTATAGAGCGCGGCGGTTTTGTCCGCAATCTTTTTGCCGGAAAGCCCGTAAAAGTCCAGCACCTCAAGATAGGGGCCGACTTCTTTGGAGCCTTCGGGAATGCCGAGGCGGTAAAGCGGTTTATCGGAGCGGATGGAGGAGACAACCTCCGCCACAGCGGTTCCCAGCCCGCCGCGGTCGCAGTGCTCTTCTACCGTCACCAGCATTTTTGTTTTGGCGTAGAGCGCCTTGACAGCTTCTTCATCCAGCGGCTTGACGGTCATAAAGTTCGCAACCGTCGCTTTAATCCCCTCCGCCTTGAGAAGCTCCGCGGCTTCTCTGGCCTCGTTTGCCAGTGTGCCGGAAACCAGGATTGCGACGTCGTCGCCGCCCTCAAAAATCTCCGCCTTGCCCGGAACAAAGTGGCGGCTTGCCGGGTCGGCAAGGTCTTCTCTGCCCTGGCGGGGCATCCGGATGTAAACCGGTCCGTCAATTTCAACCGCCTTGCGGATGGCCTGCTCAACCTCATAGCCGTCACAGGGGGTGAAGATGGTCAGGTGGGGAATTGTCCGCATGACGGCAATGTCCTCTATGGTTTCATGGGTGGAGCCCAAGGTGGAGTAGGCGAGGCCGCCGCCCGAACCGACAATTTTTACGTTCATGTTGACGTAGCCTACGTCATCCCGCACCTGCTCGTAGCTCCGCATGGTGAGGAAGGGGTTAATGGCAACGACGACCGGGATAAATCCCTGCTGGGAAAGCCCCGCCGCAATGCCGATGGCGTTCTGCTCGGAAATACCGGTTTCAACATACCGTTCGGGGAACGCTTCCACAAAGGACCACATTCCCGCGCCCTTTGCAGAGTCGCACGAAACGCCGACGACCTTGGGGTTCTCTTTGCCGATTTCCAAAAACACTTTTTCAAATACTTTTCTCGGATCCTGTACCGCCATTATTTCGCCGCCTCCTTTTCTTTGAGTGCCGCATCCATAGCGGCCAGTTCTGCAAGGGCTTTTTCCTGTTCTTCCTTGCCGGGGTGCCAGTGGTGGTAGTTGATGTTTCCTTCCATAAAGGAGATGCCGCGGCCTTTTTTGGTCTTGGCGACAATCAGGCTGGGCTTGCCCTTCTCAAACGGGGCGGCGTTCAGCGCGTCGTAAATCTCTTTGAGGTTGTGCCCGTCGATCGACTTCACAGCCCAGCCGAAGCCGGCGTACCGGTCCTCAAACGGAGCCGGGCGGAGAACCTCAGCGGTGGTGCCGTTGATCTGCAGGCCGTTTTCGTCAATAATGGCAACCAGGTTGTCAAGTTTGTTGTGAACAGCGTAGGCGGCCGCCTCCCAGACGGAGCCCTCGCCGTGTTCGCCGTCACCCATCAGGACATAGGTCATATAATCCTTACCCTGCATCTTCGCGGCTTTTGCAAGGCCGCAGCCGATTGGCAGGCCGTGCCCGAGCGAACCGGTGGAAAATTGGACGCCCCGGAGCTTGGTCATGTCCGGATGGCCCGGAACCGGAGTGCCGAACTGGTTGTAGGTGGAAAGGGCTTTCTCGTCAATAATCCCTTTTTCCGCCAGCGCCGCGTAGAGCGCAAGGCATTTGTGCCCGGCGGAGAGGAGGAATTTATCGCTGTCCTTGCCGGTGGGATCGTCCATGTCGATCTTCATGACGTTCATGTAGAGCACCGCCATGATGTCGGCGCAGGAAAGAGCCGGGCCGCCGTGGCCTTCGCCGTTGTTGATGATGGTCTCGCAGATCATCCGGCGCATGTTGAAGGCGTGGCGTTCCAGGGCAAGCTCGTCAAAGGGCTTATTTGTCGGCATGCAGTTTCACCTCCATGGTTCCTGCTTCAATCTCTTTAAATTTAGCTATTTTTTTGCTGGAAGGGCTCTCTTTAAAGGTGAGGCCAAGCCAGGTGCGGACAAGGGTCAGCGCAGTCGCTTTGCCAATGACCAGGGCCCCCATGCACATGCAGTTGCAGTCGTTTGAAAGGATTGACCGCTCGGTGGAGTAAATATCGTGGCAGACGGCCGCGTAAACGCCGTTTACCTTGTTGGCGGAAATCGCCATGCCGATGCCGGTGCCGCAGATCAGGATGGCGCGGTCCGCTTTTTTATCGGCGACCGCTTTGGCAACCGGGTAGGCTACGTCCGGATAATCATAGGGGTCTTCCGGCGCCTTTACGCCGAAGTCGAGAACTTCATGCCCCAGTTTTTTGACCTCTTCAATTACTGCGTTTTTCAGGTCGATTGCAAGGTTGTCACAGCCAATAGAAATTACCATAACAGGTTCCTCCTTTAAGGTGATGGGTTGTTTGTTTATGAGTAACCGTTTCCGGTTTACTGACAGATGGACCGGAAGGGAGAGCGGGTCCGCGGCCTTTTGGCTCACGGTCTAATATCCCTTCGAAAGTGCCGGTAATGGTTTACCGGCTGCTTAACTGTTTTCGTTCAGCTTTTTTTCCAGAAAGGCAGAAAAGCTTTTGAAATCCCCCTGGGCAAAACCGTCTTTTTTGATGATGACCCCGCTTGACTTGCTGAACATCAGCGCAAAAAGGCTGCCGCAGTCAACCGTTTTTACAATATCTTCATAGTTGAGGGAAAGGGAAACGCTCCCTTCGCGCAGGGTGATTTTATCGGTAAAGGCAACGACGGTTTGGTATATTTTCCCGCCGTGCTCCTTCAGGGTGCGCCGCATGGCGCTATAGGCCATGATTTTATGGAATAAAACCAGCGCGAGGCAGAGGGGAAACCCAACAAGGGCGAACAGGAGCAGGAACAGGTCAAGGGCGTTCATCCAGGCGAGGGTCAGCACAGTGACCGCAAGCAGAGCAATCCCAATGAACCCGATAATCTTGCTGTATTTCTGGGAGGTTTTCTTATAAAACTCCTCGAACAGCTTCCTGGTTGGGTAGTAGCGGTTGACGAACAAGGCTTCCATATGTTACGATTCCTTTCCGGCTTCGGCCCGCTTCAGGCCTTCCAGCGCCAGAATGACGTTGCCCAGCACCGGGCAGTCCGGTTTGACCTCAAAGGTATAACTGGGGAATAACTTGTATTTAATATTTAAAAATGCGTCATCCACCATACCGCCGGTAAGTTTGATGGTTTTATTCAGTGGAAGAAATTCTTCTGCAAGCCGCAGCGTTTCCTGAATTGGTTCGTGAATGCCGACAAAGATAGCAGCCAGAAAATCCCGGCGGGTTGCCTGGAGGGTCAGTCCGGTAAAAGCGCCGCGCTTCGGCTCCAGGCTCTGCCGGTCACCGGCGATGTAGGGGAGGAAGCCGACCTCAGTGGTGTTCAAATTGTTTGCGATGACGGCCGGCATCTCCTTGTCAAAGAAAGTGCAGGCGTCCATATCTTTGTAGAATTCTTCCCGGAACCAGTCGATAGCAAAGCCACTTGCCGTAATGGCAAAAATCTGCCAGAGGCCGGGGGTGGCCGAACGGCGGAGGTAATACTTGTCGTTGACCTTGGGTGTGTCTGAAAGGATCGAAACCATTTCGCTGCTGCCTGAAATATTGAGAATTTCGCCCGAATGGGTATTTCCCGCGCCGACCTGCGCGGTCGCTGCATCGTTCCCGCCAAGAGCGACCGGAATACCGGGCTTGAGCCCGCACTGCGCAGCGATTTCGGGCTTGAGCCCGCCCAGGACGCTGCCCGCTTCATAGATGGGCGGAAGCATCTCTTCCGGAATACCGAAAGTGCCGCAAATATCCCGTGACCAGCCTGTACCGGTGACAGTGTTGTACATCCCGGTCATGGAAGCATTGGTTGGGTCGGTTGCGAAAACACCGGTCAGGCGTTTATAAATATAGGTGTTGAGGTGCCCCAGCTTAAAGGCGCGGTTAAATACATCCGGGCGGTTTTCTTTCATCCAGAGCGCCGAAGTAATGGAGGCGCCCCCGGTGAAGGGCTGGATGCCGGTAATGCTCTGGAAGGTTTCTTTCCCCATTACCCGCAAAATTTCTTGCGTCTGTTCTTTGCTCCGGCGGTCAAGATGGGTCAGCACCGGGTGAAGCGCATTTCCCTCTTCGTCCATAAAGGTCATGGAAGGGGAGAAGGTGTCAAAGCCGATCAGCTCAATGCTGTCCGCATATTTGGAAAGCTTCCGGATTCCCTCCAACATCGCGTCGAAGACCACGTCGCCGTCAAGCTCGACCCAGTCGCCGTTGGTGACCCGGATCTGGTACGAAACCTTTGAGGAGTCCAAAATGTTCAGCTGGTCGTCCACAACCGAAAGCTTGACCGACGAGGTGCCGAAGTCAACCGATAAAATATGCATGGTGTCACTCCTTGGTTCTGTATGAGATTGTTGGCGGGAAGCCCCGCAGGTAATTGCGGTTCAAACGTCACGCCAATTTCAAAAGAATAATCCCGCAAGGTGCGTTGAAATTGAGAAGATAAAGGCGGCCCGCGGGGCTGGAGCGCCGCTGCTGGAACTGCCGGCGCATTGCAAATGCCCACCGGGTTTCCCGGTCGCGTTTGTCAAACCCGGCCACGGACAAACAGCTTTTCAGAGACAGCGTGTCTCGCGGGATGGCAGCGCTGAAATTGGAAACACATATGTCTCGCGTTTGTCAAACCCGGCCACGGACAAACAGCTTTTCAGAGACAGCGTGTCTCGCGGGATGGCAACGCTGTAATTGGAAACACATATGTCTCGCGTTTGTCAAGCCCGGCCACGGGCTCAGTTTTTATTGAATTCCAGCTTGATTTTGAATTTATCGCCCCTGAAAACAACAGCGGAGCATTCTACCGGAAGGTCCCCGGTGGTATATATGGTAGTATTGAGCAGGAGCAGGGGGAAAGCGGGACGTACAGACAGGAGCTCCGCCTCGTCAATGGAAGCGGTGGTCGACTCCAGCGTTTCCACCCGGCGGATAATTTCGTGGTGATACACCTGCTCCATAATGTCGCAGAGCTGGTTGTGCTCAAAGTCCTGCATCTCCAGATCGCTGCAGACCCCCAATGGAATGTAGGAAGTGTGGATGGAGAGCGGCTCCCCTTTGACAAACCGCAGCCGCTTAATGGTCGTCACGTCGGTTCCGGGCTCAAGCTTAAGGCGCTTTGCCATTTTAGAAGGACAGGAAACGATGCCGATGTTAATCACCTTGGTGGAGGTTTCGTACCCCATCTGCTCAAGCTGCTGGGTGATTCCCATCTGGGAGAGGGGGCGGCTGACAATCTTCGGCTCCGCCACAAAAGTTCCCTTGCCGGGGACCCGGTAGAGCAACCCAGCGTCTACCAGCCTTGTAAGGACTGCACGGACCGTCATCCGGCTGATGCCGTATTTGCGGCTGAGCTCGTTCTCGGAGGGGATACAGGAGTGAACGGGCCATTCTTCATTGTCCAGCTGTATCCGCAAAAGCTCCTCAAACTGAAGATGGAGCGGCTGTGGACTTTGCCGGTTCAGGCAATCCGCCATATGAATCCCTCCCAAATGTTTGTTATAGGTTTAACAGGTATATACAGGTTGATACTGCTTATAGAATAGCATACCCGCTATACGAAGTCAAGATAATGATTCGAATTCATATTTTATTCACATACTCATAAAAATTTAAAGAATTTGGTGCTGAAAATACATTTTTTCCCTTTAGAATAAGCCGTATATTGGAATAATGCCGCGGCGGTTATCCTTATTGAAAAGGGGGTTAAAATGAAAGCCCTTTTTTATACAATGGGCTGGATATAGCCGGATTTAAAAAACGTGTAAATGGAATTAAAACATAAAGGTGCTGTTTGCGCTGTCTATTTTCTCAGAGAAAACGGGCAGACTAACAGCGTAAAAAACAGACAGGGGGATTTTTTTAATGACATGGCACGATAAGGGTGTGCAGGAAATTGAGCGGGAACTGAATACCAGCGCGCAGGGCCTTACCGAAAGCGAAGCCGCCGCACGCCTGGAGCGGTACGGGGAAAACAAACTGCGCGGCGGAAAGAAAAAGACAAACCTTCAGCGTTTTCTGGACCAGTTTAAAGATGTTATGATCCTTATCCTTCTGGCCGCGGCGGCGGTTTCATTTGTTATCGCCTGTGTTGAGGGAGAACCGAACGAATTTTTCGAGCCAGTCCTGATCCTGGTCATAGTCATCCTCAACGCCGTCATGGGCGTTGTGCAGGAGAGCAAAGCGGAGAAGGCGCTCGATGCACTTAAAGATCTTTCGGCGCCCCATGCCAAGGTCCGCCGGGAGGGGCGGGAAGCGGTGGTGGAGGCGTCCGTTCTGGTTCCGGGCGACGTCATCCTGCTTGAAGCGGGCGACTTTATCCCGGCGGACGCCCGCCTGCTGGAATCGGCCAGCCTGAAATCGGAAGAATCCGCCCTGACCGGGGAGTCTGTCCCCAGTGAAAAAGACGCCGCCGCGGCAATCCCGGCGGACGCGCCGCTCGGGGACCGGAAAAACATGGTCTACTCCGGGTGCAGCGTCACCTATGGCCGCGGCACCGCGGTGGTCACTTCCACCGGGATGGAAACCGAGATGGGCAAGATCGCCCACCTGCTGGAAGGGGAGAGTGAAACCCAGACCCCGCTCCAGCAGAAACTTTCAAAGCTTGGCAAGTACCTCGGCATTGTGGCGCTGATCGCCTGCGCGGTCATCTTTGCCATCGGCATAATCGATGGGATTCCGCCGATGAAAATTTTCATGACTGCCGTCTCCCTTGCCGTTTCCGCTATTCCGGAGGGGCTTCCGGCTATCGTTACCATCGTCCTGTCCATCGGCGTGCAGCGGATGGTGAAGAAAAACGCGATTATCCGGCGGCTCCCTGCAGTCGAAACGCTGGGGAGCGCCTCGGTCATCTGCTCGGATAAGACCGGCACTCTGACCCAGAACCGGATGACCCTGGTGGAAGCTTACGCCGACAGCGGCGAACAGGAGAAAATTTCCGAAGCCAATGGGGAAGAAATCCGCAGGGTCCTGCGGTACGCAACCCTGTGTAGTGACGGAACGGTTGAAATTGAAAACGGGAAAGAGAGGCATATCGGCGACCCGACTGAAACTGCCATTGTCCTTGCGGCTTACAAAAACGGGATGCCCAAGAGCAGCCTTGCGGAGGAATACCCAAGGCTTGCGGAAATCCCATTTGATTCCGACCGCAAGCTGATGACCACTGTCAACCAAATAGACGGTAAAAACATCGTTATCGTCAAGGGCGCGTTTGACGTTCTCGCCGCCCGCTGTATCTCCGGGAATCTTGACGCCGCGCGGGAGGAGACCGACCGGATGAGCCGGGAGGCGCTCCGGGTATTGGCGGTTGCCTGTAAGGAAATTGACACCGTGCCGCAGAACCCCACCCCGGAGAAACTGGAAAACGGGCTGACCTTCCTGGGCCTTGTCGGGATGATCGACCCGCCGCGCCCGGAGGCCAGAGAAGCGGTCAAAATCTGCCGAGAGGCGGGCATCAAACCGGTCATGATCACCGGCGACCACGTTGTGACCGCCTCTGCCATCGCAAGGGACTTGGGAATCCTGCTGGACGGGGACGACGCGGTAACCGGTGCGGAGCTCGCCCAGATGAGCGAAGAAGAACTGCGGAACCGCGTCCGTACCATCTCGGTCTATGCCCGTGTGTCACCGGAGGATAAAATCCGGATTGTCAAAGCCTGGCAGGCGCAGGGCGAAGTCGTTTCCATGACAGGAGACGGCGTCAACGACGCGCCGGCTCTCAAGGCGGCGGACATTGGCTGCGCAATGGGGATCACCGGGACCGACGTTGCAAAGGGCGCTTCCGATATGACCCTGACCGACGACAACTTCGCCACCATCGTCGACGCGGTCAAAGAGGGCCGCGGCATTTACGATAACATCAAGAAAGCGGTCATGTTCCTGCTCGGCACCAATATTGGCGAGGTGCTGACCGTCTTCTTCGCCATGCTGTTCTGGCGCAATTCTCCCCTGCTTTCCATGCAGCTGCTTTGGATCAACCTGGTAACCGACAGCCTGCCTGCCATCGCTCTTGGGATGGAGCCGGTAGACGACGCTGTGATGAAACGAAACCCCAAACCCAAAAGCGAGGGCCTCTTCGCTCACGGCATGGGTGTGCGGGTGGTGCTGCAGGGAGTGATGTTCGCCGTGCTCACCCTGTTCGGGTTCTGGTATGGCTGGCAGGTGACTGGCATGTTGGAGGGTGGCCAGACAATGGCCTTTATCATCCTTTCCATGACTCAGGTCATCCACTCGTTCAACATGCGCTCCGACCGCTCTCTCTTTAAAATTGGGCCGTTCAGCAACCGGAAACTCAACGGCGCCGCATTGATTTCAACCGCGCTGGTTGCCCTGGTGGTCTTTATTCCCCCGGTGGCGATGGCTTTTGGCTTGATCCAGCTCCCGCCGCTGCTCTACCTCGTGGCAATCGGGCTGGCGCTGGTTCCGGTCGTGGTGTTGGAAATCAGCAAGGCAATTGGATTGATCCGCCACCACGAACGGTAATAGGAATAAAAAGAGCCCCGGCGCAGGTGCGCCGGGGGCTTTTTTATAAATCGAATCGCTGTTATTGAGCGGAAATATTGTTCAGTTCCGGATAGCCTTGGAGGGGCTGCTCATTAAAGAAGAACGGAACAAGAATAACCTGGTCCCCGACATATAAGGTATCTCCTCTCGGTTTCGAAAAGGTATACGGGGTAAAGGTTTTCACGCCGTTTTTTATTTCAGAAACAACGGTTTTGTTCCTAAAGCTGGAAATTGCGTAAATATGATTTTCACTAACTACAACATAACGCTCAAAGCCCAGATTAGGCCCGAAATGAGAAAGGCCGGATGAATTCAACAGCTCTTCCGTTTTACATGTTTTCAGGTTATAGCGGTATATCCCGCTAATGGGCGTGTTTTCATCCGCTAGGTAAGATGATCGAAAGTATAGGTTTCCGTCCAAATAATAAAGCTCTTCCAGGCCGGACAGTTTTTTCGTATAATCGCCAACGACATCAATCTGCTCACGAATTCCGGAGTCCAAGTTGTATTTGCAAACAGTAGGATTCCCGGTATAATCATTGTTTGAATCATATTGGGCGCCAATGTAGTAGAGGGAATTTCCCACGAGGTTGAGGTACCAGCAATAAGACTTTTCTAAATACTTAATCTCTTTGGTCTTTCGGTTAAACTGCACGATTCCCTCATCAGAGGTAGAAAAAGTATAATGCGTAAAATAAATATAGTCTTCGGTGAGAATATAGTTGTCGCCTACCCATTCAACAATGCGTTCCAAATTTTTCCCGTTACGGTCGATAGAGTAAAGGGTAGGGACCTGGTCATCAGCTGTATGAGTGACAAAGTAAATTTGATTGTTGAATAATTTAACTGAATGCAGAAAACCGTTTTGGCTGTATTCAAAATGCTTGTCAAATAGAATTTTCTGCCTGCCTGTTTCCTTGTCGTACCGGTAGAGTGTCCCCTTAATGGGATGCCGATAATAGTAAGATCGCTCATCTTCGGCAATAAAGGAGC